>CAJWJL010000036.1:0-16244 GCA_913042135.1 uncultured Chloroflexota bacterium
GCGTAGTCGACAACGTCATGCACCTGTAGCACGTTTCCGCAGGAAAATATTCCGGGTGCTGAAGTGTGGAATGACTCGTCAACGATGGCACCGTTGGTTGCCGGGCTCATCAAAAGTCCCAGATCATTTGCGAGCTCCGTCTCGGGAATCAGTCCTACGGAGAGAAGCAATGTGTCGCACTCTATGAATCGACGGGTACCTTTTTTTTCACCCATTCTTGGACCCACTTCCGCAAGTGTGACACCGGTCACACGCTCTTTGCCGTGGATTTCTACCACGGTTGTACTCAGATACAGTGGGATGTTGAAGTCTTCGAGACAGCGGACTATATTTCCGGCGATGCCGCTGGGCTGAGGGAGGATCTCGGCGACACAAACTACCTCAGCGCCTTCCAGAGTCATGCGACGGGCCATGATCAGGCCGATGTCTCCAGAGCCAAGGATAACTACTTTTCGCCCCACAGCAAGATTACTTACATTCATGTAGTACTGCACGGCTCCTGCGGTGTAAACACCCGCCGGTCGTGTGCCGGCTGTTCCGATTGCGCCGCGAGTGCGTTCGCGGCAGCCCATTGCAAGTATGACTGCTCCAGCCTTAATGGTCTGAACTCCTCTGTCTGATCGCACAGTCAGAACACGATCTCGTGATAGGCCAGTGACAGTGGTTTTAAGCCACGTCTCAACACCTCGCTCATTCACACGGGCCTCATAAATAGCAGAGTATTCAGGTCCCGTCAGAGCCTCCTTAAATACTTTCGTACCAAAACCATCATGAATCTGTTGAGGGAGAATCCCTCCTACACGTTCGTCACGCTCGATCATAACCACCCGATCTGCCCCTGCACCTTTCGCTTCTGCGGCAGCGGCAAGACCAGCTGGTCCTCCGCCGATAACGGCTACATCTACTAGTTTGGGATCTACCATTATTTTGCTCTCGCTCGCTCGGCTTTTCGCTCAGCGCGTAAATCTTCGGTGGATCCCATGAACATCCATGATCCGCCTCCGTTCAGCGTAAGCGATTCCGGCGCTCCACCGTGCTTGATCAGCAGGTCAACTATTCTAGGCCCACAGAATCCGCCCTGACAGCGACCCATTGTCGCCCTTGATCGGTATTTGATGGCGTTGACCGATGTGGCGTTCAATTCGTTGTTAATTGAGTCGATGATTTCTCGACGGGTGATCATTTCACAGCGACACATAATCTCACCATAACCTGGGTCTTCTGCCACCAGTTCATCGATTACACCAAGCTCTTCTTCCCTCGTACGTCGGACTGACGACCAGGTCTTTTTGAAATCAGGATTCTTTTTAACAGGCAGTCGCTCTCTCACCCATTTTGACACCTCTTCAGCGATTGCTGGTGCTGCGGTTAGTCCCGGCGATTCGATGCCCACAAGTTGCATTACACCGGGTGCTTCGGGAACCTCTGCAACGACGAAGTCACCAAATCCACCCACGCTGGAAGGTACCAACTTGGGACGCATTCCTGAATATGCGGTGATCACGTCACGAGGGGATATAACTGGTAAAAACTCTGTCGCTTCGGCCAGTAGCTGTCTCCTGACCTTTGCAGTGGTCCTGACATCATCTCCATCATTAGTGTAATCGGCGGACGGACCCAGGATTATGTTCCCGTCGGTAGTCGGGGTAATGTGGATGCCGAGGCCCGCCCCTCCTTTTGGTGGAACGGGGTAGACCATGCTGTTGATCATGTCACCCTTACTACGGTCCAGAATCAGGTACTCGCCACGGCACGGCCAGATGCGCCATCTGGTCACACCGACCATTCTTGCGACTTTGTCGGCAAATAATCCTGCTGAATTTACTATCAGACTGGCACTTACAGTGCCATTCGGTGTCTTGATTTCGAATGAGTCCTGCTCTCCGCTGATATCTAGGACCGGAGTGTTGAGCATGAATTCAACACCGCCAGCTGCCGCCGACTCTGCAAGCGCGATGTTGAGTGTGTACGGACAGGCTATCGCCGCGGTTGGAACATTGAGCGCCCCTGCGCCTTCGATATTCGGCTCCATCTTCTTGAGGGTGTCTCGATCGATGATTTCGAGTTGTTGGACACCAATCGCTTCACCTTTAGCTTTGAGCGCCTCAAGGTCGGGTAGTTCCGATTCGCCGAGTGCTACAATGACTTTGCCACAACGATCGAATGGGACGTCTAGATCGGCGCAATATTGCTCGAAAAACTGGGCCCCAGCGACGTTGTACTTGCCTTTAACTGAGTCTGCCGGGACATTGATGCCGGTGTGCACGACACCGCTGTTCTTACCGCTGGTCCCGCGCGCTACATCCGCCGCTCTTTCGAGAACCGCGACCTTGAGTTGATAACGGCTTAACTCGCGGGCGATAGCGCAGCCAACTACTCCCCCGCCAACGATGGCGACATCGAATTTGCCAGACATTAAATTTTCACCGTTTCGTAACTTCGATCAGGATTTAGACTCACGTAATGCCGTCTCTACTGAATTTCAACTGTATGATATTACTCTCCCCGGATTCACCCCGGTAGAGAAAATTTGGACTTACTAGCATCGCATAACTTGTGGTTTAATTTAAGTATCTAATTCGTGAATGTCTTGAGAAATATTTGCGTGTCATTTCGTTAGACCACGGGATGTGAGGGTCAGGATCGCATGCGAATGCAACTGGCGATGCGACATCGGACCGTAGTGTGGACTAAGATATTAGGTTGAAAACAGGCCAGAAGGGAATAGCCTTTGAACTCGAGAAACTTTGACTTTACTCTTGCTATCGGAGGAGAGGCAGGTCAGGGAATTGCCACACCCGGTGACATCCTCGCCAGGATTTTCATTCGACGCGGTCTCCACATGTACACGTATAACGCGTATCAATCGATCATTCGTGGGGGACACATTCTCCTGTTTATGCGCGTAAGCGACCAACAAATCGACAACCATGGCGACAAGCTCGATTTACTGGTCTGTTTGAACCAGGACACAATGGATCGCCACCTTTCGCTCATGGGTCCTGGATCAACGGTGGTCTATAACGCAGACACGATCATCCCGGGCGATGTCCCCACTGGTGTTCAACTATGTCCTCTTCCAGTCAAGGAACTAACCGAGAGTCGCAACAGGTTGATCCAGAACACGATTGCGGTTGGATCCGTGATGGCGTTGATGGGACAAGACTTTGACGCTCTCAAAGATAGTCTATCTTTCAGGTTCGCCCGAGCAGGGCAGGAAGTCGTCGATGAAAACATCGCGGCGGCGCAGGCTGGATTCGACTACGCGAACGAAAATCTTACTATCGAAACGGATCAAGTTCCTGCGGGCCCGAAACCGCTTGCCATGTGGGCTGGAAACGAAGCGGTGGCATTGGGTGGCGCGGTGGCCGGGGTCAAGTTCTACGCGGCATATCCGATGAGCCCATCCACTGGTGTACTCCACTGGATGGCTCAAAATGCCCGAGACCTTGGAATAATGGTCCGCCAGATCGAAGATGAGATTGGTGTGGCCAACATGGTGATTGGTGCCGCACACGCGGGAGCGCGTTCGATGTGCGCCACCTCGGGAGGTGGCTTTGCCCTTATGACCGAAGCAGTTGGCGCCGCGGGAATGATGGAGATTCCGGTTGTGTTCATCGACGTTCAACGCGCTGGCCCATCCACAGGCGTACCGACCAAGACCGAACAAGGCGATCTCTGGCAGGCATTAGGCGCCAGCCAGGGTGATTTCCCGAAATTTATCGTTGCTCCCACGAGCGCATTAGATGCATATAAAACCATGCCTGAATTGTTCAATTTGACCGATAAATATCAGTGCCCGGGCATGGTTCTCATCGATCTCTTGATTGGTGAAGGGCGTGTCAGTTTTGATCCCGATGAGATCGATATGCAACCGGCAATAGACCGGGGGGCATTAATTACCGAAACTGCTCAACAGAATGGCTACAAGCGCTACGAAGACACCGAAAGTGGAATTTCCCCGCGGGCGATCGCTGGGGTCGAAGGATACGTTCACGTGGTTGCCACGGACGAGCATGATGAAGACTCCACACTTCTCAGCGACGAATTCACCGATCCAACCAAGCGGCGAATGATGGTTGAAAAGCGTGGCAGGAAGATGAGTATGGTTCTCGATGACGTTCCGGCTCCCAAGCTGGAAGGTCCAGACGATGCGGATGTTACGCTAATCGGCTGGGGTTCGACCTGGGGAGTAATAAAGGAAGCTGTTGAGTTGCTCCAGGAACAGGGGGTCAATGTCAATCACCTGCCCGTCAAGTGGATCGTGCCATTCCATACCGACGCAGTGACTGAGATCGTGAACTCAGCCAAAAGGACGATAGTGGTCGAGAACAACTACTCCGGTCAGTTCTACCGTTATATGCGCAGCGAAACAGGTTTATCTGTCGATGGCCACATTCGCAAATATGATGGCGAGCCTTTCGCACCGCACCACATAGTCGAAGGCGTGCTGGAACACCTTGCTCGCGAAACCGATATTTTCATACCCACAGAAGTATTGAAAGTCTAAAGAGGATTGGCAAAATGACGACCATTGCAAAAACTAACGATGGCAGTTCGCTCCCTCAATTGACTGCCAAAGACTTCAAAGGACCGGTCGATCCTGACTGGTGTCCGGGCTGTGGCGACTTCGGGGTACTGAACAGCTTGCAAAGAGCCACTTCAGAGCTTGGCTTCAAGCCTCATCAAATCCTGACTGTAAGTGGAATTGGCTGCTCTTCGAACTTCCCCGGCTACTTCAACGCCTTTGGAATGCACACTCTTCACGGTCGAGCACTGGCGGTCGCAACAGGGGCGAAGCTAGCCAATCATGAACTGAACGTTGTGGTAACCGGTGGCGATGGGGATGGATACGGCATAGGGGGCAACCACTTCACCCACACGGCAAGGCGTAACGTTGATCTCACATATCTGGTCATGAACAATCAAATTTACGGACTCACGACCGGGCAAGTGTCGCCGACCAGCCGGGAGGGGATGCTGACGAAAAGCACCCCGTTTGGCAGTATCGAACCACCGATCAACCCAATCACTTCGGCGATCATGAATGGTGCAACCTACGTCGCCCGCGGCTATAGCGGTGACATCAGGCATCTCACCGACATCATCAAGGGGGCGATCGAGCATCGTGGATTCTCGATTGTCGACATATTCAGTCCGTGCACGACGTTCAACCCCGACAACGATCACCCGTTCTTCAAACAGCGAGTCAAGAAGCTCGAAGACGAGGAGCACGATACCTCCGACTGGCAACTTGCGTGCGAGAAGGCGATGGAGTGGGGTGACACAATCTACACGGGATTGTTCTTCCAGATCGAAGGAAGACCAACGCTTGGTGATCGCGAGCGGGTGTTAAATGAGGGAGGCCCGCTTGCACATAGACCTCTTGGCCTCAACGATAAGCAAGTTGAAAAGATCATCAGCCGGATGATGTAGGGCGCTCGTCCCTAGTGCCTAGGTCGACGTAAATTACCGGTTATCGGACCTATGATGTCGAATGGTCGCGATCAGATTTTCATTAATTTGTAAATTCGGCTTCACAAAATATGAGAGCCTTTTATAATACCTAACCGAACCTCAGGGTGATAATATCACGCTATTCGTATTATATTACCCGTTATTTATACGATATTCGTTATCAGATACAATGTTGTCGATCGGAGGTCCGAGCCCTTGATCGACCAACAATATTGCCCATCGTGCGGCGGTGACCTGGTTGCCGTGCAGGAAATGATCAGGATTGTTTCTTGGTGCACCGGTTGCGGCTTCCGCATGGAGTCGCCCGAGTTGATCGCCTCCATGGATTCCTTTGAAGACGCGCAGTAAGCCAACTCGCCTGGCGATCCTAGAAGTCGAGGATTCGTTAGACAGCTGGTTTGGTGACGTGCAGGGGATTGCGCGGACTTCAGTCAATTTACGCCTAACAGAGTCAGCGTTCGTGATGTGGTGATGAAGCGATCGATTTTGGGATTCCTAAGGGTTCGTAGTTCGCTCGTGCTTCCCAAGCAGAATGTCGCGAGTTCGAACCTTGCCGCCCCGACCATATCTAGGCCACTGGTCTGACGCGTATCAAACCGCCGTTTTAGTCTGAGTTTTCGATACCTATGACGGAAAATATACTCGGTAGAGAAGTGACAGCTCAAGACGTTGCTATGGCATTTACCCACTTGGCGTTATCTCAAAGTACTGTCGCCAATGTTGCCACAGTTGATGGTGGGAATATTGCAGCTGCTCTCAGGTGATGTAGGAATTCTGAGTCCAAAGAATGGATGTCTTAACTATGAGCAACCGGTTCTGTCGCTAGAATTTAGTGACACCTTTTGAGATTGAATGCGTATAAGTTTATTCGATGTTGACCGTGCTGCTAGCAAATTACTGAATTAGATTAATCTTGGCTTATGGTTTCAATTCCATTAATTCTTTTACCCCCTTCGGAAGGTAAATCTTCCGGGGGCGAGGCGCGTGCGTTAGATATAACCTCTTTGTCCTTTTCGTCTCTAAACAAAACTCGAAAACTGATGATAAAAAATCTAGTGGGTGCAAGCTCGAAACCTGAATATGCCCTGCGATTACTCGGTCTTAAAGGGAAGTCTCTTGAGACAGCAAAACTGGATAATATAAGTGTAGAAAATACTTCAACAAAGCCGGCTATCGAGCGTTATACAGGAGTCATGTTTGATGCGATCGACTATCCGTCATTCAATGATGCTGAGAAAGTAATTTTCGATGAATCCGTGTTTGTCATGTCCGGTCTTTTCGGGATGGTTAGACCAACGGACATGATACCGATATATAAGTTGAAGATGGGTGCCAAGCTGCATGAAGATAAAGCCTGCTCTTCGATCTGGAAATCATTATTGACCGAGATAATTGCGCTGGAAGGCAAAGATCGTGTCATATGGGATTTACTGCCAGTTGAACACAGTGCCGCATGGGATCCTTTGGGTGTCGCTGCTGGCGCTCGGTTTACAGTCAAGTTTGTGCAACGTCGTCCTGACGGCAATCTTAAGACTGTTAGTCATTGGTCAAAAACACTCAAAGGGGCTCTGGTTCGCTTTCTAATTTCCAACGCTGAAGAGTCCGGTTCACCTGAAACAGCGATGACCTCAGTCTCGAGTTTCGTGCATCCTGAAGGATATGAGTTGAGCGAAGAGCTTACCATCGAAAGTGATGCGGCAACTCAACTTGTATTTGTTAAAGAATTAATTGTGTAATTAATCGTCTGATCTGATTATTTTGAGTTAGGTGACGGTTGAGCGTAATTTATTACGAAAAATGAACAATCCTATACTGGTTTACTCGGTTAGCCACAGATCTCTTTGTGAGCCGATTTCTTGTTGGAGAGGGGTAAAATGTTTGTGCTTTTGACGCATTAAGTTTTTACCTTTTAGCGTCAATCATTAATGACACATCAGGAGCGATCAACAGAAATGAAAGTCGGATTTAACATGGGAGTCGACCCTGTCGACTATAAAGCTGCTTCTGTGGATGAAGATGATCTGAAGTTTGCTGCTCAAATGGGAGCTACTCACGTGGTGTTGCAGTCGTACGCTGACTCGGGAATCGTAAAAGGTGATGCACGCTGGGAATACGATGATCTGGTACAGCTACGACATAAGGTCGAATCAGCAGGGCTTGTGTTGGAGGCTCTTGAGAATGTGCCTCTGAAATTTTACGATCAGGTGATGCTTGGTGGTCCAGATCGCGACCGGCAGATTGAGAATATGGTTTACACAGTTCGCAATATTGCCCGCGCGGGAATCCCTATTTTTGGTTATCACTGGATGCCTACTCTGGTCGGACGTACCTCTCTTAGTACAAAAAATCGTGCCGGATCTCTGGTTACCTCATTTGATCTTGAAGAGGCAAACAAAGAGCCATTACTTAGGGAGCGACGTTATTCGGAAGAAGAGATGTGGGAGAACTTGGAGTACTGGATTAAGATCATAATACCGGTGGCTGAAGAGGAAGGCATTAGAACAGGAATTCATCCATGTGATCCGCCTGTTGAGTATCTGAAGGGGATTCCTCAACTTTTCCGTAGTTTTGATGCTTACAAACGACTTATTGGTATTGTTGAATCACCATCAAATTGCATTGAATTTTGTCAAGGTACATTCAGCGAGATGGACGACGCGAAAAACGATGGCATTTATGAGATGATCGAGTATTTTGGCAAGCGACAAAAAATCTTATATGTACATTTCAGAAATGTATCCGACACGGTTCCGAAATTCCGTGAAGAGTTTATTAATACTGGGCATGTTGACATGTACAAAGCCATGCAATCTTACAAAAAGGTCGGCTTTGACGGTATGTTTGTTGATGACCACGTGCCTGTGGTGGTAGGGGACAGTAACTGGGGGCATCGTGGGAGGGCGTTCGCTAATGGCTACATCCAAGCATTGATGGACGTGGTCAACAATTAGTAGTCAAACGCTCACACGCTTTTCATTATGCGAAGGTTGAGGAACATCTGCCATTGGGTCTTTTATTAATCTCGATGTGCTTGGACTCGTTTAAGTTAAACACGGGATTAAAGGGATCCATCGATAATCATATCTACTACCGCTGGTTTTCCGGAATCGATAGCTGAGTTAATAACAGAGTCGATGTCAGCCGGGTCTTCAACTCTCCATCCTTGCATGTCATAGGCTTGAGCTTGTGCTGCGAAATCAAGCGGGTTCGGGAAATCCATAGCGAAATAGGAGTCTGGCTGATCAAATCCGTTGAGACGGTGATAATGATTTGCGTTCACTTTTAAAACCCGGTAGGAAGCGTTATTACATATAACGAAGATAGCAGGGATGTCTGAATTTACTGCAGTCCACAGCGCTTGGATTGTCATGATGGCGCTACCATCTCCGATCACGCCGATTGCCGGTTGCGACGGGCTACCGAGCTTCACACCCATCACTGCTCCCATTCCCCATCCGATTGCCTGACCTCGACAGCCGTAGTAAGTGCCGTCTTTGGATGGAGACAGCGCATCGAATAACAGCCCACCGGTGCTGACGGAATCATTAAATACGGCAGAATTTTCGGGTAAAGCTTTAGCCAGATGATCTACCATCATTGCCGGAGACATCGGCCTGCCCTTTGTTGAAACACTTGCCAGTTTCCTAAAGGCTTCTGAGTAAGCTTTGCTTTCGGCGGCCGCTTCTTTTGATCGACCTCTCACAGCTTCTATGTCTGAGCCATTTAGTTCGAGTGTCAGAGCTTCAGCTAGTTGTGCAAGAGCTTTGCCAGGAGAGGCCACTATCCCTATGTCCGTTGGTTCTGACTTCCCGATAGCATCAGCGTTGATATCGATATGGACTAACTTTGATTTTGCTCCGATGAATTGTCCCGGCTGATAGAAGAAATCTTCAAAGACTGGGCAGCCTACTGCAACTACGACGTCGGCTGACCGCACTGCACTGACGGCCTCAACTGTACGCATGTTGAGATTGCCCTGCCATAACGGATGGTTTGCTGGAAAGTTCACGCCGGTGGAACCGTGCCCGTAGGCCCGCATTCCACCTGCCTCTGCTACGGCAACGGCGGAACTTGTTCCGTTGGTATCTAAAACCCGGTCGCCGACTATTAAGATCGGCCGTTCTGCACCTGAGATCAACCGACAAATATCGGCGATCAATTTTGGGTCAGCTGATGGCGAAATGGCTGTTTCAGATGATGGAATCAGATCCACATCAGCGGTGTCATCGAAAGCATTTGCTGACATTGCCACGAAAGTTGGCCCTGTGGGTGCGGTTCTAGCTTCTTGGAATGCTCGGCGAATGACCGAAGGCACTTGCTCTGCGTGTGTGATTTCGGTGCTCCATTTAGCATACGGGCGTGCCATATCTGCTAAGTCCGAGCGCCCCGGGGCTATTTTGCGGATGTCCTTGTTCCCAGCGGTCATCACCATAGGGGTTCCACCATAGAGTTGGTCGATCATCAGGGAGAGGCCATTTGACATTCCGTTATCAATATGGAGGCTGACCAGGGGTACTTTTCCTGTCGATCTCGCATAACCTTCTGCAAGGCCGACGGCAACGCCTTCTTGTAGCACTAAAACGTATTCGATCGATGGGTATTGATTCATCACCGCCATCATGGGCGCTTCGCTGGTGCCAGGATTGCCGAACATGTATTTGACGCCTTCTGCCTCGAACATCTTTAGTAGTGCGTGTTTGCCAGCGATATGTATCAAAACCTGAAATCCTCTTCACAAAATATTGTTTTTGAGAGTGATCTGTCGTTAAAACCCCGAAGCGCCTTTGATCAATAGTTCCCTGAGCTGGGTTGTAACGATTTCGACCTCACCATCCTGCAGATTAAGTGGGTCAATCCACATGCATTGTGCAGGGTCTCGATAGTCTGTGGCTGCGTAAATACGTGGCGACCCGGCCTTTAACCTTTCGGTAATTTCCGAGTATGTTGGCCCTCGCCAGTCTTTGTTCAACACTATCACTGCGTGTGGTATGTAATGATCGTAATCGTGTGTAACTTTTACAGATAGTCCTGGAATTTCGGCAAGCTGATCGACGATGAAATTCATTTGGTCGAGATAGTTCTTCGTCTCTTCATTTTCATCAGTATCTGTGAATACTTTAAGAGCTGCGAGAAGCCCAGCTATTTCTTCTTTGGAGACTTTCTGTGCCCTGGTGACACCGGGATTCGGAGCGTTATTTAAACGCGCATATTCGATCCACTCAGTCTTACCGACGAGGAATCCCGTACTCTGAGGTCCACGTACAGCTTTACCTCCAGAAAAACTGACCAGATCCGCTCCTTGCCGGGTATATTTCGTAAGGTTTTCTCTTGGCGGAAGCATCGAGGCGCAATCTGCTAGGACTGGGAGCCCGTGGCTGTGGGCTAGATCGGAAAGCTCTGTGAGTGGTACTCCTGTTTTTCCTTTATACGGTGATTCGAGATGAATTAGCGCCGCTGTATTTGGTCCAATTGCAGCATCGATTTCTTCAACAGTGCAGTCGGTCGCTCGACCGACTTCGACGAAATGGGAACCTGGGGCAAGATAAAGATGGTCATAAATAAATCGGTGACCTCTTTGGATTATCAGCTCATTGGGCATTTCATTCGTGATAGGCAGTTGAGAGATGCGTTCGGGATCATCCTTGGCCATTGCAGCGGCTGCCTGGACTACCAGCCCTCCAGACGCCCCAGATGTTACCGTTGCAGCTTCGTTTCCTGTTAGTTGGGCAATTTCATTTCCGGCGGCAAGTAATAGTTCCTCCAAGTCGACAAATACTTCGCTCATAGCGTTCATCGCGTCGATGGATTCTGCCCGAGGTCGAGAGCCCGAGTGTTTCGTGTTCGGACCTCCTGCATTTATGAGCGGAGTGACTCCCAGGTTTTCAAGTATTGAACGACCGGTTGACCTGTTTGTTTCTCCTATGGAATGAGTTCCATCCAATTAATTAGTCTCCACTTGCGTGACTGGATTCGGCTTTATTTGTTTCTATTTCCGGCCAATCCGGAATCAATTGCCTTTTAGTATTTTCTAATAAAAGGATTGCAACTGCACCGGCAAGGCTGAATACTGCGGAAAGTATGATTGCCCATGTATACACGCCGGTGATGTCGAACACCAGACCCGGAAGCAAACCGCCTAGCGCCATTCCCAATCCAGCTCCGAGTAGTTGCCAGCCGTATGTTGCTCCCATTGGAGAATGTCCGTAATACTGTCTGTTGACCACGGGAAATGCGGTTCCCTCTCCTCCGTAGGGTATCGCCCAAACGATTGCAAAGATGTAGAAGTCGAGGGTTGAATTGGCTGTAAGTAATAGAAGAACACCTAGGCCTTGCCCAAGAAATGAAAAAAACATCACCGTTTTTGCGCTGAACTTATCGGCAAGGACCGGTGTGACAAATCGTGTTGTAACGCTGACCACTGATAGGGTGGTCAGGACTCCTGCTGCTGTGAGCGGTCCGAGTCCTTTCGATATGCCCAACGGGATGATCCCTACGAGTATTACAGCATGTCCGACACAACCAAGGAAATGGATGTTAATGAGGTTCCAGAAGGCGTTTGTTTTGTAGACATAGCCTTGAAATTCCTGCTGTGTGGAGATGAATATATTACCGCTGGTTATTAAGGGTTTATCAGCAGGTTTGATGCCATAGGCTTGGCGTCCAGCATCTTCGGGGGTGTTTCGGAAGAAAAGTAATATAAATAACAGTATCGCAGTTCCTAGTGTTCCAACGAGCATGAACGCCTGGCTCCATCCGACCGTATCAAACAGCACAGCCAGTATTTGGACGACTAAGGCAGGCCCCAAGCTCCAGGAAACCATCATGATTCCGGTCCCGAGTCCTAAATGGCGACGGAACCATGCTGCTACGGCAGGCACAACAGGAACGAGTAGCATCGCCTGTGAAATTCCGAAAATCAGTCCGTAAGAGATATATAACTCCCAGATGGCTTGCGTTTGAGAAGTCCACATCATCCCGACGAAAAAAAGTATCGTTCCGGCCAGCATGGTGTTTCGGGCGCCGAATCGATTGCCAAGGTATCCTGCGATTGGTGATGACAAGGCAGTGACAACCGACATTAACGCGTAGGCAAGACCGATGGATCCGGGAGACCAGCCAAATGTTTCGACAAGTGGGTCAACCAGTACACCAAATGCCATACGAATGGCTGCCCCGACCATTTGAACTACACCTGCTATTGCGACAATTACCCAAGCGTAGTGAGCGATTGTGTGTTCGTTAAGTCCTAATTGCGTGTCGAGCCAGAGTGCAGCGTTTCGCATTTGTTAGCTATCTAGTGAAGGGGGCAGGTTAGTAGTAAACCCTTTTCCCACCATTCAGCTTCCACACTGGACTTTGTAATTCCAGCTTCGATTGCTCGGTCTGTTATACGGTCTGAAGAAGCCCATGCTCCGAAATAAATAAGAACGGCCAGGGTACCAATGACCGAAGTCATCAAGAGTCCGAATCCTAGAAACGGCCTGTCAGTTATCTGGAAACCATCTAAGATTGGACTGTCAATTGTTTGTTGATCTTGGGTACGGAATTTCACTGAGGAATCTTACGCTAGATAAACTTAAAAGACATTAAGAAAGAGTCGCCACTTTATGTGATGAAATCCAGTCTTCATCGAGTTCGATTCCTAGTCCGGGCCCGGTTGGTGCTTTGAGGTTCCCGTTCTGGTCGATTTCCAACTGGTTGGTGACCCCCCATTGATGGACTTCTTTCGGAAGCCAGTATTCGAAATAAGTGCAGTTGATCGATGACATCATTACGTGCAGGTTGGCTGCATTTAGCGCGGAGTTACCTGCAAGGCCTATTTCGCAGAATTTATTGAATCCTTCAACGAGTGACATCTGTTTTTTCAAGCCTGTAATTCCGATTTTCCTGACTGTTCCACGAATTAACCTCACTGCGTTCATTTGTATGAAATTAGCTGCCTCGTGGAACAGGAACCCTGTCGAGTCACTCATGTTGAGAGGTGTCTCTAGCCTGCTTGTTAGTTCACAGATAGACTCTATGTCGTTTACCGGGATAGGATCCTCAAACCAAAAATATTCGTTGGCGTCCAAAGCGTGACCGACATAAAGCGCCTCTCGAAATGTGTAACCGTGATTTCTGTCCAGCATCAACTCCATTTCGCCACCGACGGCCTCACGAACTTTTTCAACTGTGATAGCGGCGTCACGTGCTGATAGTGGCCCTGGGTGGATCTTGTATGCATTAAATCCGTTTGATTGTAGTTGGAGGGCTTCTTGAACAAACTTTTCTGGTTGCGCATAGCGTGGCGGATATGTTGCATATACTGGGATTTCCGATCGAGCTGTGCCAAGTAACTTGTGAATTGGTTTGCCAGCCGATTTACCCGCGATATCCCAGAGTGCCACGTCCAGTGGTGCCCAGCTTGGTTCAATTGGGGAACCGTGACCGGCTATCACGGGGAGTTGATTCCATAGCCACTCCCTATCTGACCAATCGCGATTCATCATAATCGGTTTCAATTTACTGATTATGGAGTGCATTCTTTGTGATGAATCGGCACCCTGATCTCCAATAAATGCATGTCCTTCTAACCCGTCTTCTGTATTGACACGCAGCACGCCCTGTCGGGTCGCTCCACCTAGGTTTGCTCGTTCATCTTGGACGAGTACAGCAGGAGGGTTCCGTTCAATTACATCAATCGTGATATTGGTGATTTTCATGATTTAGTTGAGGTTTTGTTTATCCAGAAAATTTCGTCAGATTATTCTAAGTATGTTTTGTTCGCTGCGGGTGGTACACAGAGTGTTTGGAAGATGTTCATATTCTCTTTGTGGTCAATGGGCTGGCCTCGCCCGGCAGATTGAGCATAGGTAAGATGGATTTGTGTCCGAACTGAAATTGGGTGTTGTCGCCTAGATCAGTGGGTTGGCATAGTTTTTTGGTTTTGGTTGATTTGGAGAACCGATTGGCGCTTGATACAGATTTCAAGTTCATAGAAGGGCGAGTTGCCGCTCTTGCGGCTGCAGCCATGCAACAGGATGGGATGCCTGGATTATCTATCGGTATAGTTCGGGGTGATTCCTTGGCTGTACATTATTCCTTCGGAACGCAGAAACTTGGGCATCATTTACCGTTTACACCTCAAACGATTTCTCGTGTTGCGTCAATTACAAAGACTTTCACGGCGACAGCGATTCTGCAACTCAGAGATCTTGGGCAGCTTGAGCTTGATGACCCTTTGCTCGTGCACATGCCCGATTTCACGGTTGCTTCTGCCCTGAAAGGAACGCTTGAGAAGGTGACGTTGCGACGTATTATGACTCACCATGCAGGGCTAAGAACAGAGCACCCTCTCACAGATTGGGATGTGCCATCATTTCCGACATCAGGTGATTTACTAAATGGGCTTGAAGGCATTGAGGTGGTTATTCCACAGGATAGCCAATGGAAATATTCCAATGTTGCGGTCGGTCTATTAGGTCATGTAATCGAAGCCATAAGCGGCCTGCCATATGAACAGTACATATTCGAAGAAATCACTGGTCCTTTGGGATTGCTAAACACCCGTCTGGAATTAGATTCAGATCAAGTTGGCTTGAAGGCTACGGGTTATAGCCGACCAGTACCCGGTTCGGATGACCTTCGAGAAGCTCCGTATTCTTCTTTGCTTGGCATATCTGCAGCGGGTCAACTGCATTCTAACGTTGAGGATTTGGCGAAATGGATGTCGTTTCAATTCACATCGGGACGTGAGAACCACCAGAGTAAAGTTCTATCTGCAGCTTCACTCGCGGAAATGCATCGTCCTAGTTACTTGTCCAGTGATTGGACAAGTGGGCAGGCGATTGGATGGCGAATGAACCGTCGAGATGATCTTGTGCTGCATAATCACGGTGGCGGGATTCATGGTTTCGCCTCGAACATGGTTTTCAGTTTGGAAGCACAGACGGGCGCTATCGTCCTAGCGAATATTTGGCCAGCACCTACCCCCGTTCGGTTAGCTGAAGAAATCACGGAAATGGTTATCAGGGAGCTTGGCCCTTTGGCAGAGCAAACGTCCTCAGACTTAGAGGACGTTGACGAACAACAGGCTCAACCTTTCCTTGGCAGGTATTGGGCAGAACCAGGTGTTTTTGTTGACGTTGTTTACGGTGAAACAGGGTTTGGACTCGGAGCTCCCAAAGAAGGTGATTACGGTTTACATGGTCCAGCATGTTTTAAGCGCGATCCTGGAATAGATAGCGATCTATCATTCCGGGTAGAAAAAGGGCGAGGGGCTGGCGAGCTCGTGGAGTTTTCGAAGGCTACATCTGGCAAAGTGAAAGATTTTCGGCTTGGTGGATTTCTATACAAACGGGTTGATTAACCTTGGTTTTGAAAAGGAATGTCATATGACCGGCGTGTTCGAAATAGCTGACAACTTCGTAGGCACTGTGGCTAAACATAACCCACTTGCAGCCACCCATATGGGTATTACGGGAAGTGATCATCTGATGCCGGATTATTCACCTGATGCGACTCATTCGTTTTATCGTGAGACCATCACAGCGCTTGGGGAGATGGAAGCTGTCGTTCCGCTGAATGATCGCGAGAGGATGTGCAAGGACACATTTATAGACGCGTCAACTGTTTCCGTTGAGCAGCATGAATCTCGTGATTATCTACGAGATATAAATGTTTTGTTTTCACCAGTTCAAAGCGTTCGCTCTATTTTTGACCTTATGCCGAAAGATTCTTTAGAGGCATGGGAGAATATTGCCTCCAGAATGGAAAAGGTCAAAGAT
>CAJWJL010000037.1:0-15686 GCA_913042135.1 uncultured Chloroflexota bacterium
AACGGAGTGTCCAGCTGGTCGGACAGTACAGTCGACTACGATGAATCCGGAAGCGCTGCCACTGGCGTCGTACCATCGGGTTGGTGTGTCTACATGGCATTCGCTGCCAAGGGCACCCAGACCAAGACGATCCCCGATTCACCGTTGAACGCCACTCTTAAAGGGTTCACCTTGTCAGAATCTTCATTGACCGTGTCTGAGTCAGGGACGACCCAAACATTCACCGTAGTGTTGATCGGCCCACCATCATCGGACGTGGTCATCGACGGCTCTAGTTCCAACACCAACGAGGCTACGGTTTCGAGTTCGCTAACGTTCACTTCAGGTAACTGGGCCGCCCAACAGATTATGACGGTGACCGGAGTCGACGACAGCTCGATCGATGGCGACCAGGGCTCTACCATCACTGTGTCGGTCAACGATGACTCCTCGGACGATGCTTTTGATGACCTGCCTGATCAAACCGTTGCCGTGACGACTACAGATGACGACGTCGCCACTCCGACTCCAACTCCAACCGCAACTCCAACTCTTACACCAACCCCGACTCTCACTCCGACTCCAACTCTCACACCAACTCCTGCACCTACAACGGTCTCTCCGAGCCCGACTCCTCTACCTACGGCAGTACCTATCGTGCCTACGTCAACTCCGAACCCACCGACATCCACACCTCTGCCAGCAACCGCCATACCTGTGCCGCCTACGGCAACGCCCGTAATTCCCATTCCGCTGCCTACTCCAGTCCCACCCACACCCGTGCCCACTGCAATCATTACGCCCGCGCCCACGCCGACACCTACACCCGCCAGCCCGCCGACGAAGCGACCAACTGCACCACCTGAGCCAATACTAAAATCAACACAAGAACCAGAAACTTCGGAACCTGGTGACAATCAGGCAATTCCGATATCAAGATTAATACCAGTCGACCGCCTGCGTACTATGGTCGTTTCCAACCTCGTCCAGAAAGGCGCAGATCTCAAAAAGATCGCCGACGCACTCGCTATATCGGAAAACCTGGGCCGCACATATATGTCCAAGGCTCAGATAACACCCTCACATACCCTTAAAGGCATGATCATCTCGAATCTTCTTCCAACAGGTGCGACAGATGAAGAAATCGCTAATGTGCTCAGTCTCCCAGTCAAAACCGTGGAAAAGTACATCAACAATGTTCCCATGAGGATCAATCAAGAGGAGACAGTGTCATCATTAGGTCTATCATCCGACTATAAAGCTCCTGATCGGACATCACCGAACAAATCTGAGGCAGAGGAAGACAAAGTAGCCCCTCCCTCACAGGCTCCCAAACCGACGGTTACCCCAACGCCAATAATGACGCAACCAAAGGCTCCTAAATCGACTGACACCCCAATTCGAACACTACTGGCCATTTTGGTCCTGGTGCTATCGCCCCTGCTTCTTATATTCCATTCTCACGCAATGCGTACCAGAACCCGCACCAAATAGATTAATCACACTGAAGAACGGTCATGAAAATTGACTGATGGCACCATTAGGGCTTATCCTCGAATACAGTTCGAATTTAATATCTGCGATGATCGGGACTAGTAGGTTTCGGTACGGATCAAAGAGAATCGGGGTAAGGTGTAAACCCGATATCACGACCGTAACTGAATGGCCCCGTGAGCTTCGAAGCGAAAGATTATCGAGTAGTTTCCGACGGAGTTGGCACCGTTATCAGAGCCTAGGGCCTACGGTCTCAAATGCCTTGACCGCGTGCCTGACAAAGATGCCAGATCAGGATCCCTGATACGGCAATAAGGGTGGCACCGCGGGAAATCCTCGCCCCTTGCACTGGGAGCGAGGTTTTTTTATGCCGAATTTCTGTAGAAATACAAAAGCAAAATTCGGAATGACTCAACCTCGATTATCAATCAAATCGAAAGTCAGTCGACAGCATGGCCGCCAACGAACAAAAAAAGAGAATACTCACCGGCATCCGTCCAACCGGAGCACTACACCTCGGTCACTATGTAGGCGCGTTGCATAACTGGGTCGATCTACAGAACCAGTACGAGTGCTATTTCCTTATAGCTGACTACCAGGCGCTCGGCGACCATTTCCACGACATCGACCTTATTAGAGACTCAGTATTGCAAGTCACTTTGGACTGGCTTGCAGTCGGACTCGACCCCGAAAACTCATCATTCGTAGTACAGAGCTACGTTCCAGAGTTTGCAGAACTTACGATGCTGCTCAGCTTCATCACACCCCTTGGGATGCTTGAACGCAACCCTACGCTGAAAGGGGAGCTGGATGCGCTTGAAGTGGAACGAAGGACTGTAGGATTTTTCAATTATCCGATGAGCCAGGTTGCAGATATCTTGATTCCCCGAGCCCACCTCGTACCAGTTGGGGATGATCAGTCACCCCACGTAGAAATGACGCGCGAAGTAGCTCGTAAATTCAACCGCATGTTCGGCGAGGTATTCCCAGAGGCAGAAACATTAATTGGAAAAGTCCCTAGACTCTCAGGAACCGACGGTCAGGGCAAGATGAGCAAGTCCAAAGGCAACGTGATCATGCTGGGAGACGATGAACAGACAGTCACAAAGAAAGTTCGTGGAATGTTCACTGACCCCAACCGGATCAGAGCAGACATACCGGGCAAGGTCGAAGGAAACCCGCTTTTCCAATACCACGATGCATTCAACCCAGACACAACCCAAATAGAAGATTTCAAAACCCGTTACCAAGAAGGCAACATTGGCGACGTTGAGGTCAAGATGGCGCTGGCCGAAGCCATAAACAACTTCCTGGATCCGATACGCGAGAAACGCCATTATTACGAAGAGAACATGAATCTTGTTGAGGACGCACTGATGGCAGGCGTTGCACGCACGCGTGTCATAGCTGCGGAAACAATGAAAATGGTCAGAGACGCTATGCGCATATCAAGCTACACAAAGAACTGGAAATAAACAGATCAAATAACACTAGTGACGAATAACTACAAAACTTCAAAGAGAAAAAATTCACTGTGCAATGAACCAATATTGACTTTCGTTCGGGCCAACTTCTATCTCCACGAGGTAAACAAACATGGCTAACTACACACCAGACCTCAACACATTCAAAAATCTTTCAACTGACCACAACCTGATACCTGTTTATCGCGAGATCAGTGCAGATCTCGAAACCCCCGTTTCTGCTTTCTTAAAGACAGCAGTGGGGTCCCACTCATTCCTTTTCGAATCAGTAGAAGGTGGGGAGAACGTGGCCCGCTACAGCATCCTGGGTACCGAGCCATCAGAGGTGCTCACAACCGGAGCGGGTACTGAGCACGGTGAGGTCGACCCGCTCGACTTACTGCGCGATCGAATGTCTACCGTCAAATACGCAACTGTCGACGGTCTTCCAAAATTCCACGGTGGAGCCGTGGGATTCCTTTCTTACGATACGATCCGCTATTTTGAACCTACAGTCCCGCCCATCAGCGAAGAAAAATCCGGACTCGATGTCCCCGAATCAGTTTTCATGCTCACTGACTCGGTGCTCATATTCGATCACGTCCGCCACACCATATTCGTAGTCTCCCACGCAAGTGTGAATGGAAATTCGGATGAGTCTTACAAAAAGGCAACCGCAAAAATAGAAGAGGTGATTGCTCGACTAGATAAGCCAATCCCAGCAGGAAGCTCCAGACAGAATTTCCTCCCACCTTCAGGATTCACATCACGTGACCCAAATCTCGACTACAACGCCGTCGGGCATCCTGAGCAACCACCCATTGAACATGGCGAAGTGACTGCTCAACCATACGTACCAAACATGACCCGCGAGTACTATGGCGAAGCCGTTGCAAAGTGCAAGCAAGCCATACAAGAAGGTGAAGTAATCCAGGTAGTATTCTCGCAACGGCTGGCACGCAGAACACCAGTCAAACCGTTCGACCTTTACCGTTCACTGAGAGCGATAAATCCGTCTCCTTATATGTTTTTTGTTGAGTTAGACGACTTCCACATTGTCGGGGCGTCGCCAGAACTTCTGACCCAGGTGATCGACGGCAAGATGGCTGTTCATCCTATTGCTGGAACACGTCCCAGAGGGATAACACCAGAACACGACGATGAGCTAGAAAATGAACTTATCAATGATGAAAAAGAAGTGGCAGAGCACGTAATGCTACTCGACCTGGGACGGAACGACGTCGGGCGTGTCTCAGATCCGGGAAGCGTGGATGTCACACAGAGCTTCGAAATCGAAAAGTACTCCCACGTAATGCATATCGTTTCGCACGTAACGGGTGACCTGTCCGGCAAATACGACGCCTTCGACGCCATGAAAGCCGCCTTCCCCGCGGGTACCGTTTCTGGTGCACCAAAAGTACGGGCGATGCAACTTATCGCTGAACTAGAGCCAGACAAACGCGGCCCTTACAGTGGCGCAGTCGGGTATTTCAGCTTCACGGGTAACATGGATACGGCCATCTCTTTGAGAACAATGGTCTTAAAAGACGGAGTCGCCTACCTGCAAGCAGGCGGTGGTATCGTAGCCGACAGTGACACCCAAACCGAGTACGAAGAGACGCTCCATAAGATGGGGGCACTTATGCGGGCCATCGACCACGCTGAGGAATCCTCAAGTGCCTAGCCTGACCATTAAAACAACTCCTGAAGAGTTCAGGCTCAAGTCAAATACATTCAATGTGACGACCGTTCACGGTGTAGTCGAACCAATTAAACTTAAGACCATCGAAGCATTCCGAAAGCTGCGATCTCCAGGTTATCCTGCGTTCATTTTCGAGTCCAAATCTCACGAACAGGGAGCCTCAAGATACTCTTATGTTTGCCCAAACGTTAGAACTATCGTCAGAACAGGTCCGGATGAATCATCTGGAGACGTTGACCCGATAGAAACCCTGCGTAAAAAATTCAAATCACAATCTGTATCACCCGTAACTGATTTGCCTGCTCTCATCACAGGTGCATTTGGCTTCGTAGCCTATGAAGCCATAAGACACTTCGAACCTTCCTTGAAAACTCTGCCTAAAGATCCAACTGGTTCACCCGTTTCAACATTTGCGTTTCCAGGCGAATTGCTCGTATTCGACCACGAACTCAACCAGATTCACATAATAGTTTTTTCTGAAACAAATGACACATATAACACTGCTGTCGATCGAATCTCGGAAATGTCGAGAACATTAGACACTACATCTCCCGCTGATCAAGCGAAGCAACTCCCAGACACCGAAGTTACAGATATTCACACAACGTCGTTGGTAAGTACCCACAATTACAAAGAAATGGTTAAATCAGCACGAAATGCAATCATCGACGGAGAGTTAATTCAGGTGGTTTTAGGACGGAGAATCACCACCAAAACGTCAGTTGACCCCTCAGATATATACGAACATCTCACTACAATGAATCCTTCCCCATACATGTACCTATTTGATCTGGGTGACATGCAAATAATTGGAGCCTCCCCCGAGCTAATGCTGAGATCGAAAGACAATTTGACCTCAAACCATCCGATCGCAGGCACCCGCCCACGTGGCAATACAGCAGAAGAGGATCTGCAAAACGAAGCTGACCTTATTTCAAGCGAAAAAGAAACCGCCGAACATGTGATGTTGGTAGATCTCGCCCGTAATGACCTGGGACGCGTCTGCGAAACAGGAAGTGTAAAAGTCCAATCATTAAAACATATTGAACGCTACTCACATGTGATGCATCTGGTATCCCGAATTGAAGGACGGTTATCAGAAAACAACGATGGACTAGATGCATTCAAGGCAGGATTCCCTATCGGAACACTTTCAGGGGCACCGAAACTCCGAGCAATCGAGCTTATCGCTGATCTCGAAAGCGAAGGACGTGGACCATATTGCGGCGGAATAGGATGGTTCGGACACAACGGCGACGTAGATACAGGAACTGTTATTCGTTCCATAATCTTGCGAGGTGGTGTGGCGCATGTACAAGGCGGAGCCGGGATTATTTTCGATTCCGATCCCGTAGCAGAAAACCTAGAGTCTCTTCAAAAAATCAAAGCACCTCTTTTAGCAATAGCAAGAGCAGAGATTACACAAAACCAGAAATTCACAAACAAAGCAAAATCCATACACTCTATGCAAATTATGACCGAGTAACAAAAATGCTTTTACTAATCGACAATTACGACAGTTTCACATATAACCTTTTCCAATACCTGTCAGAACTTGGTGCTGATGTGAAGGTCGTCAGGAACGACAAGGCAACCATCGAAGAGCTCTCCAGCCTAAATCCTGATCAAGTGGTTATCTCACCTGGCCCATCAACACCAGATAATGCCGGTATCTCGATGGATGTGATCAAACACTTCGCAGGAAAAGTACCAGTACTGGGTGTTTGTCTGGGTCACCAGTGCATCGCGCAGGCCTTCGGAGGAATAGTCAAGGGTGCCGGCGAAATACGACATGGGAAAACCTCCTCAATCCATCACACCGGAGAAGGAGTGTTCGCCAGTTTGCCACAACCTTTCGAAGCTGTCAGATATCACTCACTAGCTATCGAGCCAGATACGGTTCCGGATGACTTCGATGTAACAGCCAAGACAGAGAACGGCATCATCATGGGAATACGCCACAAGGATCTGGATGTTGAGGGAGTTCAGTTCCACCCCGAATCCATCATGACAGAGGCAGGAAAGGAACTGCTTCAAAACTTTCTCGATAAGCCATCTCCTAGTAAATAAAACTGCAACCTAACCTGAATACGAGATTAAACAAGATGAACATTCAACAGGCGATACAAAGTGCAGTCGAGGGAATAGACCTTGAGCATGACCAAGCTGCCGATGCCATGCGCGAGATCATGACAGGCCAGGCTACGCCAGCACAATTTGGAGCATTCCTTACAGCCATGCGTATGAAAGGAGAGACTTCGCAGGAGATCGCAGGAATGGCGGGTGTAATGCGCGAAGTTTCACTACATATCGATACCGATATGGACATGGTTGACACATGCGGCACCGGCGGTAGCGGACTAAATTGGTTCAACATTTCAACAGCGTCCGCATTTGTTGTCGCAGGTGCAGGGGTTAATGTTGCAAAGCACGGAAACAGGGCGATGTCGGGTTCTACCGGTAGCGCAGATGTACTGGAAGCGCTCGGAGTTGATATAACGCTTGGCCCCAAAGAAGTGGAAAACTGCTTTACAAAAGCCGGAATCGGATTCATGTTCGCCCAGGCATTTCACCCCGCTATGAAATTCGCTGGACCATTGCGACCACAGCTTGGAATACGAACGATATTCAACTTTCTCGGCCCCCTGACCAATCCTGCGGGAGCGAGTCGACAGGTTATTGGTGTATCTGATAAAGCATTTGCTGAACGAATTGCGAACGCCCTTGAAATTCTCGGAACACAATATGCGTTCGTAGTAAACGCTGAATCTGGAGCAGATGAGGTCGACGTTGAAGGGCACACACTTATCTATCAGGTCAATGCTGACGGCGTGAAGCGTCGACGTACTCGCCCTGCAGATTTTGGTCTTCAAGAAGGAAAAAGAGACCATCTAGTTGCAGAATCAGTGGATCACTCAGCCCAAGTTATCCGTGATATTTTCGATGGAGCAGGGGGCGGACACAATCCCCCAATTGCTCCCGAAACATCCAGACGTAATGTCGTTGTATTAAATTCTGCAACTGCACTCATGGCGGCCGGTAAAGCTACTGCATTCCAGGAAGCGGCGGAAATAGCGCAGGACTCGATCGACTCGGGATCCGCACGGGCAAAATTAAATGCCTTGGTCAAAGCGAGTCAGGGGCAATCTTGAACGGAATACTCGGTGAAATCGTTGCAAAACGTTTAGGAACAATCGAGCAAGCAAAGAAACTGCGCAGCCCAGAAGAGGTCCGAAGTGTTGCGGAAAATTCTGGCACACCACTTTCTCTCGAGAAATCTCTCAGGACAAGAAATGGAATCTCTCTTGTTGCTGAAATGAAGCGTTCATCCCCATCAGCTGGTTCATTAGACCCTGACCTTGATCCTGCGCAGAGAGCAGGGCTTTATTGCGATGCAGGGGCTGCAGCTATTTCTGTTCTTACTGAACATGATTATTTCTCAGGTTCTATCGAAGACCTTACGGCTGCTGCCCGAATTGCACGCCCATCTAATGTGCCGGTTCTACGTAAAGATTTCATAGTGGATGAATATCAAATCCACGAAGCACGTTCAGTAGGGGCAGACTGCATACTTTTAATCATCGCGATACTCGATCCCAACCAATACGCAGATCTCTTTGCAATTTCAACTTCAATGGGAATGGATGTGCTCGTAGAGGTTTTTGACGAACCAGAACTCGACATAGCGATGAAAATTGAGCCACCAATAGTCGGTGTGAACAACCGAAACCTAAAAACTCTAAACACATCACTTTCAGTATTTGAGCAATTAGTCAAAAAAATACCTTCCGATCGAATCAAAGTCGCTGAAAGCGGGATGAAAAATTCAACCGATGTAAAGCGAATGGGTCGAGCAGGCGCTAAGGCCGTTCTCGTAGGTGAATCATTGATGAGGGCAGGCGGGAACGTAAGTAACCTGGTAAGAGAAATGGCTGAAATCCAAGTCAGTTAATGAGATGACCAAGAACTACACGCGAATAAAAATATGTGGGCTACGCAGCGCAGAAGCAGCATCAGTGGCATCCGAATGCGGAGCAGATTTTCTAGGCTTCGTATTTGTCGATGGCGTGCGTAGACAGCTTCAACCGGATGAAGCAGCTCAAATAATCAATGAGTACCGGAGCTCAACTCAAGTCACTACATCAACAAAATTGGTAGGCCTTTTTAGAAATCAAAGCCTAGATTTTGTCAACCAAACTGCTAACGAAACAGATCTAGACTTCGTACAGCTATGCGGAGAAGAGGATCCCGACTACGTCTCGAAATTGAATTTACCTATCTTCAGACAAATACGAGTCAAAGACGGTACGGAGCCAAACGACCTCTACAAAATCGTTGAATCACATCTCAATGCAGGATATAGGGTGATTCTCGACCGTTTTGACATTGATACACCTGGTGGATCTGGAAGATCTTTCAACTGGTCCGCCGCCGAAGGTGTCGCCGAACAGAGCAACGTTTTGCTTGCGGGCGGACTTAAATCAGAAAATGTTCAAGCTGCGATATCACAGCTTGCCCCATGGGGCGTCGATGTCTCAAGTGGAGTGGAAACTGATGGCGTAAAAGATCCCAAACTGATCAAGACATTCATTGAAGCAGTGCGCTCAATCTAAGCACGGCGTAAACTGCTGCGACACTCTTTGTTACGAAAATGCAGTAACTATCAAAGTTGCCCAATCAAACGGAGAAACTGTTCAGATGCCCGAAAAACTTCGAATGGCTCAAATAGGAACAAAGCATGGCCATGCACAAGGTGTAATGCAGGTCATGAACGAACATCCTGAAGTTGAACTGGTTGGAGTTTTTGAACCAGACGAGATTCGCCGAAAACAGGTAGAAGGAAGCGAGTCTTGGAATCAAACAAATTTCCTAGATAGCGCCGAAGAAATACTGGAAGACCCGTCAATCGTCGCCGTCTCATCAGAGGGATCAAATCAAGAAAGCCTGGAACAAACTGAAACAATCGTAAGAGCAGGCAAACACGTTTTTTACGACAAACCAGCGGGCAACGACTACCAGAGATTTGAACGCGTGGTTGAGCTGGCGCGATCCCAGGGAACCCTATTACAGATGGGATACATGTTTCGAAAGCATGATGGATTCGAAAGAATTGCTAACTGGGCTAGATCTGGGTTCCTGGGTCGTATATTTCAGATAAGGGCACACATGTCAACCTGGCTACCTGAAAAAAATCCCGAAGGACAGCTTACTGGACGGGAAGGTCTGGCACATTACCAAGGGGGTGTCATGTTTGACTTAGGTGGACACATGCTTGATCAAGTCGTATGGATACTAGGACGGCCGAACAAAGTTACGCGGTTCTTCCAAAATTCCGCATCAGAAACACGCGAGATGATGGACAACACACTCGGCGTATTTGAATACACCAGAGCCATTGCAACCATCGATATCGCTGCGATGGAAACAAAACCGATGGCAAGAAGGTTCGAAGTTTATGGAACAAAAGGTTCAGCAATAATGGAACCTTTCGAACCAGCTGACACTATCAGACTTACGCTTGAAGAAGATCAGGACCGTTACACTGCCGGCGTCAACATCGTGAAAATCGAAGACAGGGCCCGTTACGTCGATACTTTTGCTGAGCTTGTGCGAAACCTACGCGGAGAATCAGAACCACTTCGGTCACTTGATCACGAGTTGCTGGTACAGGAAACTTTGATGCGCGTTACAGGTGGCCTGAGTGGCTAAGGTCAATCTACCCGGATTAGCCATATGCAGAAACGTCGTATCCTTCTGGCCAAGCTACCTTGTATATCTTTGCGGCTTTAAAATTCGCACCACTGATAACAGCTTCTCGCAACACGCAACGGTAAAGTGATGCACCGGCAAGGTCCGTATCAGTCAGGTTGGCACCCGCACAATTTGATCGATAAAGAATTGCTCTGTTCATAGAGGCACCAGAAAAATCAGCGTATCGCATCCTCGCCTCGGTAAAGACAGCATCATCGAGATTTGAACCTGAAAAGTTAACTCTATCGAGCATTGCGCGAGAAAAATCCCTTCCGCTCAGGTCTCGCCCCGAGAGATCGGCACTCTTTAGATCCAGTTGTAACGGAGAGTTACTGCGATGCCACTTAGTCAAGTCATCAGCAGTACCGTCCAAGAGTTTGAAATGTTCAGGGTCCATAACAAGATTATGTAGTTTGAAAAGGCGTGAGTCGAATTCTGTATAGGTCATTTCAGTACTTTTCATAAGATTCCAACACTTGCATCAAAATAGAAACACTCTTGAAACACGTCTGAAGTAACTTAATCCTTCGTCAATCAAAATGGACGGTTGACCAACTAGCCGAAGGCGTACTTGACGCGTAAAATGCGCCATATACAAAATCGGAAACACCACTCAGATCACATGGGTCCTGAGCGCGCTGTGACAGAACGAGGAATAACAACCATGGCCTATATAGCCGAATATATATGGATTGACGGCACCGAGCCAACCGCCAAGCTGCGGTCAAAGGCCCAGGTAATCGCAGACGATAAAGAACCCGGTATTTGGGGATTCGATGGATCTTCCACAAACCAGGCAACTGGTGATCAGTCGGACGTGGTATTGAATCCAGTCCTTGTCACTCCAGACCCAATTAGAGGTGGCAACAACAAATTAGTGATGTGCGAAACCCTGCTGACAGATATGTCACCACACCCAACTAATACTCGCGCTAAATGCGCCGCTTCAGCTGAACAGTACAGCAATCTCGATACCTGGTTCGGATTAGAGCAGGAGTATACATTCTTCGAAGGAAACTCTCCGCTTGGCTGGCCAGACAATGGCTTCCCTGCACCACAGGGTGGATATTACTGTGGAGTTGGATCCGAAGAAATTTTCGGTCGCGAAGTGGTAAACGCTCATTTGCAAGCATGTATCGACGCCGGATTACACATTGCGGGTATCAATGCCGAAGTAATGCCAGGGCAATGGGAATTCCAGATAGGCCCGGTTGCCGCACCACGAGTAGGTGATGAACTATGGTTAGCCCGTTGGATGCTCTATCGAATCGCTGAAGAATTCCTCGGACCCAAAGGTACGCCGATTTCGGCAACCTTGGATCCAAAACCTGTAGCTGGTGATTGGAACGGAGCTGGTTGTCACACAAACTTCTCAACTACAGAAATGCGTGAATCAATAGACGCATGTACCGCTGCTGCTGAAGCTCTGGGAGCTCCCGGTAAGCCGGATATGCACATTGCTGGATACGGTGATGGCGTCGAGCTTAGACTAACGGGTGAACACGAAACTCAGCGATACGATCAGTTCTCATACGGTGTATCTGACCGTGGAGCTTCTATACGAATTCCATGGCAGGTCGATAAGGCTGGTAAAGGTTACATAGAGGACCGACGACCAAACGCAAACTGCGATCCTTACGTAGTCACTCAATTGATTATCGATACGGTCTGTTCAGCTGCCAGTAAGTAACGTTGCAATAGACTTTATGAAAGGGGATGGTTTGATCCATCCCCTTTCTTTATTAAACAACGTTCGGAACAATCTCCATTTTCACTATGGAATACCGTCTTTAATCGCTCCTCACATTAGATATAGACAGGGGATCAGATATCCTTCGTTTCCATCTCCTTAGCCTGATGATTTAACCAGACATAATTAGCGAGTCCAAAATCTTTAAATTCCGAAAAATACACTATGGCTGGATAGTCGTACTCGGCACTGCGCTAATGTTATTCGGCGGTGCGGGATCAAGATTTTCATTTGGTATATTCCTCAAACCAGTAACAGAAGAATTTGACTGGACCCGTGGGTCACTCGCAGGGGCAATTGCAATTGCAGGCCTTGCAACCGGTGGCCTACGCCCAGTCGCTGGAATGCTGGCAGACCGATATGACCCAAAAATCGTTGCGGCCATAGGTGTGGCGATTGGCGGTTTAGCCCTTGCTGGAATGTCCGCAGTACAAGAACTGTGGCATGCCTATATTTTATTCATCGTCATGGGAATTGGATTTACCTTGGCCTCGCCTGGGGCGGTCGCAAAAATTGTTGGAGCATGGTTCACCCGTCGCCGCGCTCTTGCGATGTCAATCGCAGGTTCAGGGTCAGCAGTTGGCGAAACAGCACTAGTCCCAGTCGCTGCAATAGCCGTAGCATTTATTGGCTGGCGCGAAGGGTACCTCATACTTGCAGGAATATTACTGGTACTTATCTTGCCACTAGTAATCCTGCTTATCAAAAGTAGGCCCGGACCAGGCGAACATGCGGACGAGGCTGGCAGAAATAACGGATCAACAGGCGAATTCAATGACGATATGGCCAATCCGAATATTGGAATGTCATTCGCACAAGCCTGTCGAACAGGGTTATTCTGGCGACTGACGATAGGCTTTTTCATATGAGGCTACACAATGGGTTTCGTGAATGCCCATTTCGTTGCCTACACGACAGATTTAGGCGCCACGGCCGTCCAGGGAGCGGGAGCACTCGCAACGGTCGGTGTTGCAGGTCTTATCGGAGGCTTAGGATTCGGATACTTCGCTGATCAGTTCGGCCGGCGCCCTTTGCTCACAATCGCCTACTCTATGCGAGCACTCGGATACGTAGTCTTACTGATTGCCACAAACCTGCCACTGGCAATACTCGGCGTCGTCATCATCGGAAGTTCATGGACATCCGTAATATCACTTACTGGCACCGTCACTTCCGATGTTTTTGGACTCAGAAAGCTGGGCACAATTTACGGCACGATGTTCGTAGTAATGCCGTTCGGTGCGTCGAGTGCTGTTTGGCTAGCAGGTCAGTTGTACGACACGATGGGCAACTATGATTTAGCACTGTGGATAAGCTTGGCGATGGGATTAATCGCCACACTGGCAGTTGGAATCCCAAATACCGGCATATCTAAACGGATATGGAAGAAATCCCCATAGAAAAGCTGACTAGCAGCGATTACAGCCATCGCCCGGTGCGATTACTGTACTTTACGTATATGTCTCCGAATACATGCTCGAGGTAAGCCTCTTCTCGCCGTATTACAAGTGCGGTTAGGGCTGCAACGCCGAAAAAAACCGAAATCAGCATGGCCATGGCATTAAGTGCAATCGCCAGCCCGGCCGCCAAGAGTAAGAAACCTGAATAAATGGGATTACGAGTTCGCTTGAACGGACCCGACATCACTAAGGTTTGAGTAGGAATACGCGGCTCAGGGTGCTCACCATGGGCGCGCATGACTTTCCAGGTCCAATAAATCATCCAGAGCCCGATTAATACAAGAATCACGCCAACCACAACCCCTGTTATCCCCCCAATAATGCCATGCCGCCAAACAACTACATGTATCAACGCGCCGAAGAGCACGGGAACACCAAAAATCACAGGTGGAAGCGCAGGTAACTCAAGTCTCGGTTTATCTGAATTATTGTTCATATCAAAACTTCCAAAATTTAAACTAAAATCCCTACATAGCAGATGCGGGATCCAAAATCACATCTGCCGCAATCAATCTATCCTGCAGATCACTCATAGGCACGCCACGATTATCCACATCCATCACCGTTGCCATCGCGGCGGCAGTGCCAGCAGCCTGCCCCATGCCCATCGAGTTGGCTGTGACTCGACTTGATGCGAGAGCCTCAGAAGTTGCCGAGTGACAACGACCCGCAACCCAGAGATTTTCTACGCCCTGGGGAAGCAACGTTCTGTACGAGATATCGTATGGAGGCACAATCGGCTGATCGTGATATCCGGCTGCATCATCAGGATGCCGGTCTATCCTCCAGGCTCCAAGTACCACGACGTCATCCTGTCTTTGCGCAGTTCGTATATCGTTACCGGTCAGCATGTAATCGCCAACGATTCTTCTTGATTCTCGCGATCCGGCAGTCGGTCCGCTAGTGAAAAAATATGCGTCCTTGAACTCAGGTAAAGCTTCTTTCCACAGCTCAAACATGGTCCAGGCATCACGACGTCCCTGAATTTCGGCATTCGTCCAGTCCTTCGGATTAGTCGCGTTACCGGGAGTACGAATCACATTGAAATAGATATCTCGACCTGAGAAAGTCGCCGGCCACGGACCTCCATAAAGACCAATCTTTCCTTCGGAACGTGCCTTCTCCAGAACGGCAGCACATTTACGACGCAACTCAAAGGTAAGTTCAACAAAGCCAATTCGGAAATGTAAGCTCATCGGCTGAAGCGACTCAGCAACCTCATATGGGCATCCTGCCCAAGCAGCTACATCGGCATCACCTGTCGCATCGATAACGTTCCTGGGTCGTATAGCAACGATACCGTCTTTGTTGCTGACAATGACGGTATCGACCCGGTCACTATCCATAATCACGTCAGACACCTGTGTATGAAACAGCAAATTCACGCCAGACTGAATTAATACATCGTCTGAAGCTTTCTTAAACAGCTCAGGATCAGTACGCGGAATTACACGATCAGGATGTTTTTCTACCTCTGTGAAATCACCATTCACGTTGTATGAAAGACTTCCAGCCTGTCCCGGTTCAACGACACCCATACGCTCGAGCATCTCAAAAACAAGCCCCCCGACAACAGGCTTCCCAGTCTCTTCGTACACGAATCCATCGAATGCCGAGCCAATGATGTTGGTAAAAAAACCACCGGCGAATCCCATGCGGTCAACTGCCATCACAGAAGCACCGTTCCGCGCAGCGCCAACAGCCGCACCAATACCCGCCAACCCCGTTCCACAAACAAGAACATCTGGTTCAGCGACTATGGGGAGTGATTTTGTGTACTGAATAACTGGCATAACTTAATAACAACGACTCTCTAGACCGCCATCCAAAATGAGAATTCACCTATCTGGTCAAACTCTCGCAAAATGAAGCGCTTTCACGTTCACGAAAGGCAACATTCACACCAAGTTTTTCGAGTGTCTGTTGAAGTGTCAATTGCCCCTGAGGGACATCGTGGTTTTCAAAGAACGCAAGGACGTCATCAGCTTGCCCAGGTTGACTCAGGGAGGTCACTCCCGAAAGCATCCGAACGATGCTGTTCGAAGGGAAAGCCTCGTTAATATCGTCCCAGTTTTCCTTCACGAAAT
>CAJWJL010000038.1:0-15578 GCA_913042135.1 uncultured Chloroflexota bacterium
TCGAGATAATCAACAAACTTCCCGGAATTGAAATCCGACAGTTCCAAAACGGTTCGAATATCTTCGAGTTTTTAATAACTAAGAACATGAACACTGACCAAATAATCAAAAATCTACTCGATATGGATATCGTGATTCCTGAGCCAAAAAACGAGTGGCCAGTCCCATTAATACACGTAAACACCACGATACTCCGAAAATCCAACTCAGAAATCGCGGCAACATTTTCTGATGCAATCCAGAAAAGTATCGAACCTACGTCATAACCTCATCTCGTCAATCTGAGTGGGATTTTCAGTTGATTTTGGGATCAGCGTAAGTGTGCGCCGGATCTATCTGTCCATCACTCAATTCTCTAAAAGTCTTTCGATATATCTGCATCCTAAACCGACCTGAGTCGATCACATGCACCCTAAACTCACTGTCTACCTTCACAGCTGTAGGCTTCCAGAAAAGCTTCTCGCGGCCGAGGTCGGTAATATTGTCACGCCAGCGAAGCATGTCAGGATTGACCATCAGCCTATCGGCCCCACGCTCGGTCATAACAGCATCGCCTCGCATTACCTCTATGAATAGTCCTGCTCGGTTGAATTGCACCAACCGATCGTTACCACGGTCGCAGACGTACAGATCACCGTGGGCATCCACTGCAACATCACTCGGTCTGCTCAAGCGGCCTGCGTCTCTGCCCAGTTCATCCAGCACTTGAAGTAACTCACCTTCGGGTGAAAACCGCTGAACGCGATCATTTCGCCAATCAGCCACAACTATCGAACCGTCGATTGGATCGACAGCCACACCCCATGGATGGTCTAATTGACCTGGTTGAGAACCAACCTCTCCAAAGCCTCTGATATACAGCCCATCGCTAGTGAAATGCTGCACGCGTGAAGATCTTGAACTCACTACCCAAAAAGTGCCATCAGAAAGACGAGTTATTCCCGCAGGGGCATTGAGTTCACCAGGGGCATCTCCGGACTCTCCCCAGTCTGTAATAAAATCTCCACTATCAGTGGCGATTGTTACTACCTTATTCGCTCGCTCATCAGTGAAAAAGAAGCTTCCGAGGAGATCCGAATCACAGAACACTGGAGAGTTGTAATTTTTGTCAAACGAGTCATGGGACAGCCCGTCACGTGATATCTCTAAGTTTCTCTGAAACTCATCATTTGAATTTAAAACTACTATGCGAATTCTTGGTACTCCAGCTCCGGGAAAATGATGACGGTTCAATACGTAAAGCAATCCATCACCGTCAAATGCAAAATCCATAGGAGCCTTAAAACCATATACCGCGTGCCTCTGCCCAACAGAAGTTTCAAAGCGGTGACCCATCCGAAGTAATTCTGGATATTTGGCCTGATCTGATTTAGGTGTAACCGGTTGCATGTTACCAATCACTGAGAATAGTCCCCTATGGTTGATTTTTGGGTGACTGTAATAATACCAACAACCCCACCATAGACTCTCGATAAACCCATATTTGCGTATTGGCTAGCATCGTACTCCAATAGTTAATTACTTACTCATCAACATTGCGTAAAGACATTAAAGAACCATTACAATGTCGCTTAAAGTTGCTTAAGGCAGCCACTTGACTTGGCATATTCAAACTTAGGTTAAGAAAATTGACAACAAGACCTAATCTACTCTTCATTTACTCCGACCAACATAACCCTTATGTCATGGGTTGTGCCGGCGATCCGGTTGTATCAACACCCAACCTGGACTCTCTGGCAGCGAAGGGAGTGTTAGCTACCGATGTTTATACTCCGTCACCCGTTTGTGTCCCTGCCCGGATGTCCATGCTATCGGGGCGTTATCCGCACGAAATTGACACATGGACAAACAGTCACATCATGGATTCAGCTGTTCCAACTTTAGCTCACTCTATGGGTGCTGCGGGATATAACCCCGTCCTGGCAGGACGAATGCATTTCCTCGGACCAGACCAACTGCACGGTTATAGCGATCGAATAATAGGTGATCATAGTTCTCTTGTTCCAGGAACAGGAGATGCGAGCTTTAACTTTCTCGAAGATATCCGTGAGTCGGGGCCCGGCGGAAGCGGTTATCAAGTAATTGACGAAGATACTACAGCCGTCGCAGTGGAATGGCTGAACCGATTTGCTCTCAGGAAAAGAGCTAGCCGTGAAGAGGAACCTTTTAACTTAACGGTTGGGTATATCCTCCCACATTCACCATATATAGCTAGAAAAGAGGATTACGATCGATATGCCGGACGGGTGAAACCACCTACCGTTAGACTGCCGTTTTCTGATCTTGATCACCCCTTTGACAAATGGTGGCGCGAGCACGTAAACCTGGTAAGTCCCCCCGAAGAAGACCTTATGAAGGCAAGGGCAGCTTACTGGGCTTTGGTTGAAAGGCTTGACACGAACATAGGACTTATTCTCGATGCGCTTCGCGCCAACGGATTGGATGAAAACACCATTATCGTCTACAGCACTGATCACGGAGATATGGTTGGCGAACGCGAACTCTGGATGAAAAGATGCTTTTATGAACCCTCCGTCAAAGTGCCTGCAATAATTTCATGGCCAGAAGTCCTTCCACAGGGCGTGCAATGTGATCGAGTAATGAATGTTACGGATCTTAATGCCACTATACTTTCGGCACTCGGAGCTCCCCAACTCCCGGGATCACATGGAAGAAACGCTATACCCATGCTGCGAGGCGAAGACAACAACTGGGATGATATTGCAATATCAGAATACGCGATACAAGAAGGTTCAATCCAGCGGATGGTAAGAAAAGACAACTGGAAATTTATTTACCACCATGAAGAGCCCGCACAACTATTCGACCTTTCAAAAGACCCAAACGAACTAAATGATCGATCACAGGATTCAGATTGCGCAGAGATCGTGTCTGAATTATCAGCTCTGGTGTTCGCTGACGGATGGGATCCTAATCATGTGCGACAAAGGCTCAAAGAAAAAAAACGCGACACCGACTTGATACGAAAATGGGCAGAAAATTGCCCGCCGGAAGATCAGTATCGCTGGGACATGGATCCATCATGGACCTACGTTGAGTAGCCGATAACCTGAAAAACAATCTCCGAATAAACTAAAACAAAGGCCATTACGGAAATGGTCAGTGTAATGCAGCACTACCTCCAACCAAAAGTTGCCAGCTTTTCGGCTTCGACCACCGTTAAGACTATGATAGTTGCTGAGGCTAAAAGCGTTACAACGGCAGCATTGAAGGTCCAGACAATACGCATATTGGTAGATTGATTCACGCGATCCACGACCCAACCCAAAGATGCAAAAACAGGAGTTGACATTAGGGCCGTAGGAACGCCTAAAAACAAATTGACTATCATCGAACCAGGGATCTGGAACAGCGAGTTAAACCCGATGTTGATAATTTCCTGGGTAGAAAAAACTGAAACTCTAACAGCAGTAACCCAAGAAATTAAAGGCAATATTCCTCCGTATATAAACGGGAATCCTAGGCCAAATAAAATACCACGTAATGCCCAACTGAATTTTCCTCGAGGCCAATATTGTGATTCTGATAGGCCTGGCATTAACAGTATTGCAATCATCGATCCCAAGAAGAACCCGACCAGTGTTACCGTCATGTAAATGCCAGCACTAGGATATGTTGGTGACTCCCAATGTCCGTGATCGGCCACGTTAAGGGTCATAGCGATCACCAGACCAAGGGTCCCCCCACAGATCACTGTCGAAAGATTACGCTTCACCCCCAGCAACTGATGACGATATCTCATTAGTCTTTAATAATTCCACCGTGGCGCTCTATAGCGTCCAGGTTAAGTTCAGTTCCGAGACCTGGACCCTCTGGCAGATAAAAATACCCATCGCTTATGCGTTCCGCAGGTGTTAATAATTCTGATCGCCATTCAGTTTCTCCAATTGCATGCTCAAGTGGCCTTCCCCCTCCAATGGCAGCGGTGACATGGGCACTCGCCAACTGTGAAACTGGGCCGGATGGACTGTGAAGAGACACATCGGCACCCAATGCAATCGATGCTCTCCCAGCGGCGTAAGCCTCAAAGACGCCTCCACAGTGTTTGACATCTGGCATTATCACGCTGACTGAACCCTTTTCCACTAAATCAACAAAAGCATTCTTGCCGTAAATACCTTCAGCTCCGGCCACCGTAACTGATATATTTTTTGACAGGTCGCTTAGCCTGTCGGCATCCGTTCTAGGTTGAAATGGTTCTTCAAACCAGCAAATGTTTAGTTCAGCCAATCGATTTGCTACAGATCCAGCTACTTCCGGCAAGAATCGGCTGTGACAATCAACTAACAGGTCAATTTGATCGCCAATAGCGCTTCTGACCGCAGCAACACGAGCCAGACCTAACTCAGACGCTCGTAAGCTTTCATCAACCGAGAGTTGCCGGTTAACCTCATCAAACGGTGCGCACTTCACGGTTTCAAATCCCATATCCACTGCACGTTCTGCCATCTTCCCAAAAGCTGACGGTGACCTACTACCAAGCAAAGCTCGATTGATATTGCCGTATAGAGGCACCTTTTCAGTAGCTACACCACCGAGTTCCTCCGTGAGACTGACTCGATTGTGTATGGCGTTGAGCTGAGTAACCGCAGAACGCAGACAGCTAATCGCTGTGGCAAGCATAAAATCGTTCTTCGGGCGATCCTCCTCTATTCCAAGAACCGCGCAGACTTCTGATTCATTTTCGATAGGACGATTTCGGAGTGTCGGAAAAAGTTGTCGTACAAGATCTACAACCGCATTACCCTGCAGGTTACCTTTAGTCACTTCAACTACTGTGCTTGCACCTTCAGTATCAGTGATCTCTAAAAATACCCACACTGTCCTACGAGTGACCGATATGCGAACTTCTTTTATGGTACTTAGTCGAACTTCAGACATTCATATGCTCCATCTTCCAACGCAAGTATCTTTGGTAACCAACAACTATTTCGGTAACACGGCCGTATCACCCGTATCAACCTGCCACTGATTGATCCTGTCAGTTAAATCTTTAATCCTAGATTTTTCAGAAACCTGGTCAAAAAGGTTATTCTGTTCGTATGGGTCTTCATTGAGATCATAAAATTCATTCTGTTCCGGTCCCAAAGTAAGTTTCCAACCTTCTCGCGAAATTATCGATCTATAGGGCTGCATCCTAAGTTTTTTAACCGCAGGCATGTCTTCGGTGATCAAATGAGACATGTCCCCTGGCCAATCAATAAACACATCGCTTTTTTCAAGTGTTTCTTCACCATTCAAAACCGGAACTCTACTCGTGCCTTGCAAGTTTTCAGGCACTTCTATACCCATCAGATCGAGCAATGTTGGCACCGTATCAATATGGCTATATCGTCCTTCAATTCGCGACATCCTCTGGATTGGAGAAAAGGAGTCATTCCCCTCGTTTTCCTTTTGATTATTAATCCATGGAACATGAACGATCATGGGAACTTTTATCGATGATTCATAAAAAGTTGTCTTTTGAATTATGTTAAATTCACCAAGCTGTTCACCATGTTCACTCGTAAAAACGATAATCGTGTTGTGCTGTAATCCCGCTTGAACAACTGCATTTAGAATTCGCCCAACTGCTCTATCCACCAGAGTCACATTGCCCCAATAACGCGCAATAATATCCCGCCATAAATCCTCGTCTCCGGTGTCGCCCCAGACGTCCCGATCAGGATCAAAACCTTGACCTCCAAGAGATGCTTCTGCTCTCAACTTATGCATTTCAGAGGCATTATCTGGTGGATTTTTTAAAAAGGTAGGAGGAACAGGAATATCAGCCGGGTCGTAAAGATCATTCAAGGGGCCATCATAGGGTGGATGCGGTTCAAATATATTTATGTAAAGAGCAAACGGCCTGTGCTTATTTTTCTCAATAAACTGCTCTGCTTGAGATGCTAAAAATTGCGCTTTTGTAAATTCCTCCACCATGGTGGCTGCATATGCTCTGGAAAAAACCTTTTCTCCTTTGGAAACTTTGTCTGGTTCAAATCCATTCATTTTCAGGAAATTGCAGTGATCACTTAGAACCTTGTCATATCTCTCATCAGAATAATGATCTCTGTACTGATCCTCTATACTCACCCACTCATCAAATCCTTCTCTGCGTATCACTTCATCTCCCAGATGCCATTTACCGTGATAAGCCTTTAAGTAGTTCTCTGGTAGTAAATCAACGATGGTTTTCACATCACTAGGTAATGGAATATTGTTTTCAACTGCTCGGTGAGTATGAGGCCAAAGACCACTGAGAAGTGTTCCACGTGAAGGTGTACATACAGGCGCACTCACATAAGCATTATCAAACACGAAACTACGTTGACTAAGCGCATTGAGATTAGGAGCCTCAATATTCCGGTTACCGTAGCAAGACAAAGTATCCGCACGCTGTTGATCGGTAAAGATAAAAATAAGATTAGGTGATTCTGGCATCAGCATTTTGACCTCATTGGACTTCTATTTCCAAAAAGATTTACCTCCGTTTTTTGAATAGCAAATCAATAAATACACATCTATGTTGAGAATAAATCTGATATCTGACTTAATGCCCAGTCCAGTTCACGCCGTTCAAATTTATCCATCTTCCTAGCTGAAGGATTACGGGTAAAAGGATTATCGATAATCCCTCTTGCGGCAAGCACATATTTACTCACCTCTAAGCCGAATAAATTGCCGTATAGCAATACCGGAAGTAAACGCGCTTGAAGTGCCCTTGCCTCCTCCAGTTCTCCGGCTTCCAACAGATCCCATACCTTGACCTGAACATCTACGATGTAACTACCGGGCATATTCCCACAAGCACCTCTGGAGTGCTCATCGATGATGAATTTCGCTGCCATTCCTCCCATAATCCCTTTGAACGCTCCAGACCCTTTGGAAATAAGATCTGAAATGACATGGGAGGCAAAAGCGCCTTCCTGTTTTACGTACTGTATTAGAGGAAATTTTTTCGCCAGTTTGATCATGAAATCTGCTGACATTGAAGAGCCGCTTGCTGGTGCATTTTGGATGAATATAGGAAGGCTGCAAGACCGAGATAACTCTGCAAAATAATCATGAATGTATTCCTGAGATGCCGGTCTTGAAACTGTAGGCATAGCGATGATTGCCTGGCAACCAACTTCCTCAGCATACTTTGCCAAGCCGAGAGAATGTGAGATGTAATTACCGGTTACTCCTGCCACAACCGGTACACGTTTGTTCACGACTTCGACGTAGATACTTATTACTTCACGGTGCTCCTCTTCACTCAACGTATAGAACTCGCTCGCCAGTACAGGACCCACGATACCCGATGCACCTGAGTTAACAGCGAAGTCCACAACACGCTTTAGGCCCTCAGTATCTATCGCTCCCTTCGCTGTAAAAGGAGTCTGGGGTATCGAAAAAATCCCTCTATACTGACTCATGTAACTTCGCCTCCCTAGCACATTTATTCAACGGATCTAATCCCCAGAACCAACAAGTTCTAATTCCTCAATTCTGTGGCAACTCGTAAAGCGGCCAGGCTCAATCTCTCTTACCTCAGGGGCTTCAACACGACATTTTTCGACCGCATATGGACACCTTGGATGGAAAAAACACCCGGAAGGCGGGTCTGCGGGATTTGGCACTTCTCCCGAGAGAGAAATCGTTCCAAGTTTCCTCTTAGATGGCTCGACTGCAGGTAGGGAAGAAATTAGAGCTTCGGTATACGGGTGCTTGGGATCCCGAAACAGGTCATCAGGGTCACCTATTTCAGCAACCCTACCCACATACATTACTACCACCCTATGGCAAATATGCCTTACAACTCTCAAGTCATGAGCCACGAACACATACGCAAGCCCTAGATCATTTTGTAGATCAGCCATCAGGTTTAACACCTGCGCCTGAACAGAGACATCTAAAGCCGAAACAGGCTCATCAGCCACGATCAAACGTGGGTTGAGAGCTAGAGCACGGGCTATCCCGATACGTTGTCTTTGCCCACCGCTAAACGCGTGAGGGTACCTTTTCATGTACTCGGGAGCGAGCCCGACTCGTCGTAAAAGGGAAGATACCCTGTCTTCCTGTTCCCGTCGATTACCAACGTTGTTTACTACAAGTGGTTCAGCGACTATCTCGAAAATAGTCATACGAGGGTTGAGTGAGGTGTATGGGTCTTGAAAAATAAACTGGATATCACGACGAAAAGGACGCATTTGAGACTGTGAGAGATTCGAAAGATCAACAACATCTCCTGTCCCGGTACGAAACCAGATCTGCCCTTCCGTCGGTTTCAGTGAGCGTACTATACATCTTGAGGCAGTGGTTTTTCCGCATCCACTTTCGCCTACAATGCCCAGGGTTTCACCAGATTTAATTGAAAACGTGAGGCCATCGACAGCGCGTACCATTGACGTGCGTCGTCGAATAAATCCTCGGGTAACAGGAAAGTATTTTTTCAGCCCGACAACATTGAGTACATCATCGCCCATATCAGCTGCATCCGGCAATTGCGCTGTGGTAACACTGTCTGAAGTCATCAATTTTCTCCTTCCGTATATAGGAAACAGCTGGCTTTTTGTTGGCCGTTGACCGCCAGCAGTTCAGGCTCAGAGCGGTCACAAGTTCCAGGCATAAAAGAATCACATCGCGGATGAAAAAAGCATCCCATTGGCCTGCTGTGAGGTTCGGGCACTGAGCCCTTAATCGTCGGCAGACGGTTATCTTTTATCTCCCCGGTACCTGGCATGGATGTAAAAAGAGCCTTGGTATAAGGATGTTGCGGTGATTGGAACAGTTGCCTCACAGACGCTTCTTCAACAACTCTCCCCAGGTACATCACCAGAACATCGTCTGCAATCTCCGCTATCACTCCAAGATCGTGAGTGATAAATATCATGGCCATGCCATGTTCTGCCTGTAAAGAACCCAATAATTCAAGAATCTGAGCCTGTGTGGTTACGTCAAGACCGGTAGTTGGTTCATCGGCTATTAGGACAGATGGATTCGTTGAAAGTGCCAGTGCGATCATTGCTCTTTGTAGTTGTCCACCGCTGAGTTCATGGGGATATGCACGTATACGTTCTGATGGATTCGGCATTCCGACACGCTGCAGCCAGTCCACAGCCTGCTCGTTAGCCTCAACCTTAGAAATGGGTTTATGAAGACGCAACGCCTCGACCATTTGGTTGCCAATCGTATGAACGGGGCTGAAAGACGACATAGGTTCCTGGAATATCATCGATATGTGACCACCCCTGATCGAACGAATTTCACTTCCACCGGGAGGAAGACCCAAAATATCATTCTGACCGGCAGTTTCTTCACCTTCAGCATATTGGTGATACAAAACTTCCCCACCGACGATACGACCAGGGTGTTCAATAAGTTGCAAGACTGAACGGGCTAAAACACTCTTACCGCAGCCACTTTCCCCCACGATGCCCACTGTCTTACCTTCAATCACGTCAAAGGACACACCATCTACCGCCTTCACAACCCCATCAGGGGTTGAAAATTGGGTATGTAAATCCCGTATTTTTAACACCTGACGCCCCGGATCTTTATCGGATTTATTCGTTTTGTCTTCTAGTTTGCTTGTATTGGCCATAGTTCGCCTTAGATTGAAAACTCCACGCTTTTATGAGGTGCTTGCGTACGGGTCTGCAGCGTCTCGCAAACCGTCACCCATAAAGTTCAGGGCTAAAATCACAACAATCACTGGTACTGCCGGAAGCATCAACCAAGGGGTCAAAGCTATAGAATGAACGTTCTGTGTCGCCTGTAATAGAACACCCCAACTGATCGCCGGTGATCGCAGACCCAATCCAAGAAAACTCAGCGCCGTCTCACTGATGATCATACTGGGTATTGCTAATGTCGTGGCGGCTATAAGGTGGCTATAGAAAGACGGCAACATATGACGGAACACGATCCGTTGCCATCGAGCTCCCGACAACATCGCAGCGGTAACAAAATCTTCCTCCCTTAAAGACAGGAATCTACCTCTAACCACCCGTGCCAAATCAGTCCATGCGAACAGAGAAATGATAATGGTGATTGCCAAATAAATTTGGAGCACGCCCCAGTCCCGAGGAAGGATTCCTGCCAGAACCAGCCAGATAGGGATGGTCGGTATCGCCCTGACAATTTCAACTGAACGCTGTATGACAGTATCGATAACGCCGCCAAAATACCCCGATACCGCTCCGAGTGAAACTCCAATTAGCAGAGTCAATGTAACTCCAACCAAGCCGATAGACAGTGATGTTCGAGTACCGTAAACAATTCGCGAAAAAAGACCTCTACCCTGGACATCAGTCCCCAATGGAAAAACAAGACTCTCTTGGTTCCGTTCTGAATCTCCAACTCCTATTAGATGACGATCGCTGCGAAGAAGCCCCAGAAACTTGTATTCAAACCCTCTGGCAAAAATTTGTACCGGAATCCGTTTAGTGCAATCTGCCTCGAACGACTTTCTCAAGGACACTGGATCACGCTTACCAACCATCTCACACACGTATGGTGCTGGTTTCCATCCATCAAATAAGTGGATGGACTGCGGTGGCATCAGAGATCGCTTTGCATCTGTTTCGACAGGGTCATTAACAGCGACGAATTCGGCCCCGAACGCCACAAGGTAAAACAGCCCCACTATGACAGTGGAAATAAGCGCCAGCTTATGCCGTCGAAAGCGGGCCCATACAAGCTGCCTTTCCGAGGCTAACGTTACATCGCGAGATTCACTATTTTCTAGGGTATCGGCAGTCAAAACTATTTATGCCTGCCTAATTCTAGGATCTAAAAGACCAAGGAGAATATCTGAAATCAAGGTACCGACCACAGTCATAACCCCTACAAGGAAAATTATCGCACCGGCCAATTGAAGATCCTGTTCCAAAAGCGACTGCAACAAAGTCGGCCCAATAGTCGGAAGACTTAAGACCACCGACACGATAACGCTTCCTGAAATCAGAAACGGGAATATGTACGCCGTCAAGCTGACCGCTGGATTCAAGGCCAACCGAACAGGATATTTAATAATCAAGCGCCATTCACGAAGGCCCCTGGCGCGGGCTGCGACCACATATGGTTTGTGAAGTTCATCCAGTAAGTTCGCACGCACGATCCTTATAAGAGACGCTGTTCCCGAAGTTCCAAGAACAATAATCGGTATAAAAAGGTGTTTTGTAAGATCCCAAATACGCGCCAGATTCCAGGGAGCGTCCACGAACTCTGGTGAAAACAGCCCGCCCATGCTCACTCCAAAAAATACAAACCCAAGCCACAGAAAGAGCAATGCTAGTAAAAAGTCAGGGACAGCAACACCGATGAATCCCAGCGTGGTGAAAGAATAGTCAGCAAATGAATATTGCCTCACCGCCGACAATATACCGATCGGTATGGCAACCACCCATATAAACACAACCGTCGTGACCGCATATAACACGGTAAGCAAAAGTCTTTGGCCCAATATGTCATTAACGGGAGTACGCTGAGCAAACGAGTAGCCAAGGTTGCCTCTCATCATGTTTCCGATCCAGCTCAGGTACTGCATATGGGTCGGTTTATCGAGACCAAAGTAAATCCTAAGATTTTCTAGTTCTTCGTCTGTAACGTTTTCACCTTCCATCTGCAGGGCGATCATCTCGGAGGTGACGTAGTCGCCCTTGGGAAGCTGAATGAGAATAAATGAAAACAGTGAAAGCGCCCATATGGTGATCAGGCCTATCCCTATACGCTTAGCGAGAAATACCCACATTATCGAAAAATCACCTTAACTAACTCATAACTCATGAGCCACTCAAAAAAACTGCCAAAAAAACTTGAACCCAAATCGAACGCCGCAGTCCGTTTAGTGTAATTCGATCCCCGACAAACATATAAGTCCAGTCGAACCTCAAGCATTGCAGACTTGTTATCCAGACCATTGACATTAGCCCCTGTACCCCGACATACCCAGGGACACAGGGGCTAACATCTGATTATCCAAAACCGTACCTAGTATTAACGCTCCTGGGTTGCGAGAGAAAGGGTCTCGATAAACGCATTCCCTGGAGTGCCTCCAAATACGCTGAATGGAAGCGGGTATGGCAGGTTGCGCACGTAGTTTTTAACTATGCCCACACGTTCTGCCGCCCCGGTCACCGTGCCGATATACGGAACGTTGTCACAAAGTGCGTTCACTCCCGACTGAACGTCATCCACACGGTCTGCAGGACCTTTAGCAAGAGCAGCGTAGTAATCGTCGACCATACCAACTATCCACTCAGGACCACCGTATTCACTTGCGGTCGGATCGTCTGCCCATTGTTTTGCCAGGGGACCCCAGCGCGTGGAAGGCAATAAACGACTTTCGAGAACCGGGAAGAATGGACCCGTAACGTTGATCTCTCCCATGTGCTCGTTACCAGCCTCTATCTCACCCAGCAAGGACTTCGATACAGGCTGGACCTGCAGGTCAATCCCTATATTTTCTTTCCACATCTGTGAAATCATTTCACCGAACTCGGAATGATCAATGTGGTAGTTCGTAGGGGCAACCAATTCGAGAGTCAAACGCTCTCCACTCGGCAACAACCTGTAACCGGAAGAATCTTTCTCAGATAGCCCCAGTCCGTCAAGGACCTTGTTGGCCTCATCGACCCTCAAAACACCGAATTCATCGTCCCATTTGGAGTCGTCGTACCATACGGTGCTTCCCTGTGCACAGTACGAGCCTTCCTGCCCGACACCCAGGTAATAGACCTCGTTGATTTGCTCCCGATCAATCGCCATAGACAGGGCTTTGCGGAAATCTACGCTGTCCACCGTGAAAGCGGCGATCTCTGGGTCACCGGCCCAATCCATGTTGAAGTAAATCGTAGTCTGATGACGACCTGGTGCTCTAAACAACTGGATCCTGTAGTTACCTTTACTCGCGTTCTCCTGGAACACTGGGTAGTTGGCGAACTTGGTGTGACGGTACTGCAGGTCGTACTGTCCTGCAATCGCGTTCAGGTTAAGAACATTGTTGTCCTCAGTCATGGTCAAAACTACCCGGTCCAGGTACGGCAGTTGATTGCCCTCCTGATCCGTCACGAAGTAGTACGGGTTTCGTTCCAGAATCCACTGAGAATCGGCTATGGTCGTGATGTTCAACCATGGTGTCATCACGGGCAAGTCTGGGTTCAACGGAGCGTCATTCCTGTTCAGGATGTACTTCGCCCATCCTTCAAAACCGGCGTCCTCTGCCAGTTTATTCGCTTCATCAGCTCCGACGAATTCCGCATGGAACTGTTCCAGATAGTGGGACGGAGCATACATTCCAAGGCCCTTGCGACCGTTAGGGGTGGGGCCCCCAACTGTGCTGGAGGCAATGAACTCCGCAAATATCGGGAAACTTTCAGCAAACGTTACCCGTAAGTTGTAATCGTCGACTGCCTCAAACTTTGCAACCTCTCCTCCCCAGTTCATCCAGAACGGCAGGCTCTTTACAACCTCTGTATTGCCTGCAATATGCTCATACCAGAACATGTAGTCAGCAGTGGTCATCGGATCTCCGTCAGACCACCTGATGCCTTCTCGGATATGGAATTCCCATACGGTGTAATCGCCGTTTGCACCCCATTCATCAAATATCTTAGGAACCACCGAAGAGTAATCAGTAGCCCATGCAAGTGACCGGTCCTGCCAATTACGGGAAGGCACCGCTCGGTCACCCGAGCCGCCATGCGCAAGGTTCCAGATACCGCCGTATGGCCCGACCTGGTCAGCCGGTTGAATTACCAATGGTTTCGCAGGTATCCGCTGGTCGACAGGAGGCAATTTGCCGGCGTTAACCAAATCGGTCAACATTGGAGCCTCGCTGAAAGATGAAGGAACGAAGTCTGTCAAAATCTTAGGATGACAGGGGTTTTCGGTCGTACAGTTTTCTCGAGAAGCCACATAGTCTGCATCGGACATACCTGCCCGAGGAGCTTCGACTACGACCGTCTCAACAACAGTATCACCCTTAACTTTTACTTCTTTTTCAACGACAACCGTTTCTACAACGGTATCGCCTTTTACTTTGACTTCCTTTTCGACTTCCACAACGCGCGTTACTTCTACGGTCGTTGATGTGGTTTCACCTGCACAGCCATAAAAGACAGCTGTGATGGCCAATAAAGCCAAAATGTACCTGCGAAAAACACGCAGCGTTGGAATCGTAAGTTTCGAACTCATATAAAACCCCTATATTCCGAAAATAGTTTGGTCCGAACACGCATTTAACACGCTTCGGCCGAACCTTACGTTAAGATTAGATATTAAGCTATCCAATAAATATCTGAATCAAACATATATCAGATGACATGCCTGCTAAACATCTTTGGATACTATGCCCGCAATTGCTAACTGATGCGACTACACAACCGAAATCATAAAGTGCAAGCAAAGTTGTTTATAGTCAACACGTTTGCAGTGGTGAAAATATAAAGAATGGAGAGATATCGATGGTAACCGTCAGAAATTGGCAAGACGTAGATCCTTATGTTGGTCATGAAACGGCCATAATCTGGCCGATTTTCCGAGCCGAGTCAGAAGCAGATAAAACTAGAAATCATGAGGATGATGCCCTATTCATCACCCGTGGTATTTCAGGTTTCACTCGACATCTGATGCAGCCTGGGAAGTCCGGTGACTATCACGATCACGAAAAAATTGAGCAGGTTTATTACATCGTATCGGGACAAGGAAAAATGAAATTGGACGGAGATATATATCCAATTAGACCCGGCGATACTGTTCACATTCCGCCCAAAGTAAAGCACCAGTTAATAAATGACGGTGAGGACTGGATCGAACACCTACTTGTGAGTGCCCCGGTTCGATAATTTTCACGCCACGGCCTGACGTACATTTTACGTTTCATCTGAAATTGAAGTTGCGTAACAGCCTTTGAAAGTCATCTTCAATACTCAGATTCACGTATTCAGGCCCGGATAACCGCGAGTATCAGTTAATTTTCGGGTCAGCGTACGTTTCGGGTGAGTCGATCTGGTCGTCACTCAGTTCTCTGAAAGTCTTACGGTAAATCTGCATCCTATATCGACCTGAGTCGATCACGTATACCCTGAACTCATCGTCTACCTTCACGGCAGTAGGCTTCCAGAAAAGCTTCTCACGACCAAGGTCCGCTATGTGATCCCGCCACCTGAGCATATCTGGATTTGCCATCAGCTTATCTGCGCCCCGTTCAGTCATCACCGCGTCGCCTCGCATTGCTTCGATAAAACGTCCCTCTCGATTGAACTGGATCACTCGATCGTTACCACGGTCACAAACATACAGGTCTCCGTGAGCATCGACTGCCACGTCGCTCGGCCGACTCAACCTGCCGGCGTCCCTACCCAGTTCATCCAGGACCTGTAGCAACTCACCTTCTGGAGAAAACCGCTGCACCCGGTCATTTCGCCAATCAGCGACAACTATCGAACCGTCAATTGGATCGACAGCGACGCCCCATGGATACGACAACTGACCTGTTTCTGAACCTCGCTTACCGAACCCTTTTATGTATTCCCCGTCTAGGGTGAAATGCTGGATCAGCGATGACCTTGAACTGACAATCCAAAAAG
>CAJWJL010000039.1:0-15313 GCA_913042135.1 uncultured Chloroflexota bacterium
ACATCTGAGAACACTTCTACAGAATCCGATACCATAAAGCGTTAATCTAAGAGACTTTAATGACCCCTCCCCCATGCGGGCCTTAAAAGTCGTAAAGTATCCAGCGCGCCACAAATCGGCACAACAAATCGAATCAACAAGCACGAGCCTGATCAGAGAAAGCGCCGGATGCGATATGAAAATCACTGATATCACTGCAACCCCACTAGCAACCGGAAAGTCACTCGTTAGAGTTCAGACAGACGCTGGAGTAGAAGGCTGGGCTGAAGGACCGGGCATCAACAAGGTTGTACCCGGTCGCAATGGTTCAGTTTTTAACGCATATCTTGAAACCATCATCAAACCCGTATTGATAGGTGAAAACCCACTTGATATCGACCGACACTGGGAAACCCTTGCAACGGGGAAGGACGACCGTCTGTACAAGCTTCCCGCCAGTGTGGTCGGTATCATCGACGTCGCACTATGGGACCTGCTTGGAAAGGAAACTGGCAAACCGGTATACACGCTTATGGGTGGAGCGGCTCGTACAACGATACCTCTCTATTGGAGCGTCGGATCAGGCTGGCGAATGCAACCCGAAGAAATGGTAGATCTGGTGAAAAATGGTTGGGACATGGGTTTCAGGGCCTTCAAAATACGTATGGACTGGAAGGGATGGCGCCAGGATTCCAATCCGGTTAAAGACTATGAAATGTTTAAGCTTGTGAGGGAATTCCTATCCCAAGGCAACTATCTGGGTTTCGACGCCAATAACGGATATTCTGTCAGCACTGCAATCCAACAGGGGAGAAAGTTTGAAGAACTGGGTATCGACCACTTCGAAGAACCGATTCCAAACTGGGATTTGCCAGGACTGAAACAGATAGCGGATACTCTGGATGTAGCGGTGTCTGCTGGTGAACAAGATGCATTCCGCTGGTGGTTCCACCACCTCGTCCTGCTCGGGGACCCGGACATTCTCCAGCCAGACATCCTCGGCGTAGGTGGCCCCTCAGAAATCAAACGCGTCTTCGATTTATCAACAATGTGGAACAAACCGGTCATGCCACACAGTCCACAAGCTGGCATTAACTCCATGGCATCACTTCACGCCTACTCCACCGTTCAAAATGCCGTTCGCCCCCATGAATTTTCAACCGAGTTTTCTGGGCCTCTTGATGATGTCGAAGAACTCTATGGAAACGGGGTTATACCTAAAAATGGCAACATGGTGCTTTCCGATCGACCTGGACTTGGTATCGAACTAAACGAAGATGCGCTGGCACGTCTAACGGTCAGTTAAGCGTCTTTGCCTTGGCATCAGAATATCCAGGCGCCAGCAGGCACGCTGCCTGCTGATTAAGCGTCAATACCCTGAGATCTGGATCCGTTTGAGAACATAAATCTGTCGCCACAGGGCATCGAGTATGGAACCGACAGCCGGATGGAGGATTGATGGGACTTGGTAGATCATTTCGCAGAATAATCCGCTCTCGTGACCTCTCATGAACAGGATTCGGAGTGGGAATCGCTGATAAGAGCGCCTGGGTGTACGGATGCAAAGGATTCTCATACATATCAGAGCTGTCGGCAGTTTCCACAATCCTTCCCAGATACATAACTGCAACCCGGTGACTAATGTGACGAACTACTGAGAGATCGTGAGCTATAAATAAATAGGCTAGGTTGTACTGCTCTTGAAGGTCCTGCAACAGATTCAACACCTGAGCTTGAATAGAAACATCTAACGCCGATACCGCTTCGTCCAGGATCAGCATGCTCGGACCGGCAGCTATAGCGCGTGCAATTCCTAAGCGTTGGCGTTGACCTCCACTGAACTCGTTCGGATAGCGTTCAGCCATTGCAACGCTCAGACCAACCGTCGACAGCAAGGAAGCAATTTGGCTCCGATAATTTTCCTGAGATTTAACCAGGCGGTGAACCTTGAGAGGTTCACCAATGATGTCGCCGGCGCGCATCCTAGGATTTAGGGACCCATAAGGATCCTGAAACACCATCCCGATTTTTCGACGAATCGGTCGCATAGCAAGTGTCGACAGCCCAACTAGCTCTTGCCCTTCAAACTTGACGCTGCCAACATCCGCCTTAGTCAACTGGATAACAGATTTTGCCACAGTGGTCTTACCTGACCCACTTTCACCCACAAGTCCCAAAGTTTCACCTGGATAGATATCAAACGATATCCCGTCTACTGCCCTCACACGGGCCACTTCTCTTTGAACGATAAAACCACGTTTTATCGGAAAGTGAACACTGAGATTCCTCACGCTTAGGATAGGAGAATTCTCTGATACTTGAGAAGTAAAACGGTCTACCTGTTGATCGTGGTCAATGCTGTTCAATGAAATGTTTACCCTGTTGCACGTACAACGGACTTCGATTCAAAACATGCCACCATTTGACGGTTCTCAATCCGTTCCAACACCGGATCCTCCAAGCTACACCTTGAAGTTGACCAACGACAACGAGGATGAAAGGCACAACCCGTCGGCAAACTGGACGGATCTGGTATCTCCCCCTCTATTGGATCGAGTCGTTCAGATGCTGGCCGATCCAATCTTGGAACTGAATTCAGCAGTCCCACCGTATATGGATGACTGGGTCTCATATATACATCCTCAGCAGTACCAGACTCACGAATCTTACCCGCGTACATTACGTTGAGGCGATCGGCATAACGAGCAACAACTCCAAGATTATGAGTAATTATCAAGAGAGCTGTTCCAAGTTGGTTAGTCAAGTTTTTCATCAACTCAAGTATTTGCGCCTGAATCGTTACATCCAGCGCTGTAGTCGCTTCATCGGCTATAAGCAATTTCGGTTCACAACTCAAAGCGATCGCAATCATGACTCTTTGACGCTGACCGCCACTCAATTGATGTGGATGATCAGCAAGTCGACGCCTAGAATCTGCAATCCCAACCATTTCCAAGAGTTCAGCCGCCCTATCCTGAGCCGCCGCGCCAGTGAGTCCTAAATGTACTTCAAGTGGTTCCGTAATCTGTCGACCAATAGTGAGCACAGGATTCAGTGACGACATGGGTTCCTGAAAAATCATGCCTATGCCCACTCCACGTACCAACTGCATCTCTCGTTCTGAAATCTTCAAAAGATCAGTGCCCTCAAATAGAACCTCTCCACGCTCAATCACTCCAGGAGGATTCGGCACGAGGCGCATTATTGAAAGGGCGCTAACACTTTTCCCACATCCACTTTCACCAACAAGACCAAGAGTTTCACCATGGTTCACGTCAAACGATATCCCATTCACAGCCGTAACTTTCCCTTCCGGCGTCTTGAACGAGGTGTGAAGATCACGCACGCGTAGTAGCGGTAAACGTTCTACTGATAGGTCTGAGTTCATAACATTAGGTTAGATAATACTTTTTCATCGTACTGCCTCACGCAAGCTATAACTTTAAGAAATGAACGTCCAGATAACAACGCAGCGTAACTTCGTTCTGCCGGTCGAACCAGACCATTTTATTGACCATATCAATTCCCATGGGCCAATTAGTAATACAGATACAGCTAGTAGTCTTTCCATCGCTATTAACCTGATCTAACCGTCTATATATTGCTGTTTAGCTGTCGCAATAATTTTATTTAGATAATTGGTTTACTTACGGCACACAAGGATCCTCATCAACGCTTATCCTAGATAGCGCGTTCCCGGGTCGTTCAATGGTAGGACAGAGGACTTTGAATCCTCCAATCCTGGTTCGAATCCAGGCCCGGGAGCCATACATCCCTGTTTTGGTTAAGTGGAAACTTGATGATGTTGGGTATGAACCTTCCTATGCTTGGTGCGCACTATGCAATCCAGACAGAAAATCCGATCGAAGCGAGAATAGTACCTACGGTCGCAAGTCAATGTCTTGAAAATGTGTTCATACTCAAGATGCTAATAGCAAAAAAATAGCGCATAAAAAAACCGCTGTTTATCACAGCGGTTTTTCTTATTTAACCTAATTTCATGGCAAGGAACAATTACACTCCTTCAAGCCCCTTCAGCTCCACCTTAAGGCCAGCATCCGAAGCCATTGACCATGGAGTTTCTACAACCCAATGACCTGGTTCTTTCTCTATCAACGGCGGACGTTCATTAGCCCACTTATGATTCGGATCAACTTCTAGAGGCGTCCGAGTCATGAAAACATCTCCAGGGGGTGGATCGATGGGTGACACCACCTCACCGGGTAGAAGAAACTCTTCTCGCTGTATGTCAGGATGAGACGGCAGTGCAGCGGACACCAGAGCATTCGTATAAATGTGCATAGGGTTATTGAAGATTGATTCAGTCTCCCCAGACTCTTGAACTACACCGAGGTACATAACTGCCATGTCATGGCACATATATCGAACAGTAGCGAGGTTATGAGCAACTAGAAGGTATGCCAGACCATGTTCCTCTTGCAGATCAACCAACAAGTTCATGATTTGAGCACGAATCGACACGTCTAGCGCAGAAACGGGTTCGTCTAATGCAATCACCTTTGGATTCAACGCCAGTGCTCTCGCAATCCCGATTCGCTGTCTCTGTCCGCCTGAAAATTCATGCGGATAGAGGTTTGCCTGATAAGGATTCAAACCTACCTCGCTAAGTAGGTCCGCTACGCGAGTTGAAATCTGACCTTTGGTCATTGTGGTAGCGATTTCCAGTGGTTCACCAACGACCGAACGGACGCGCATTCGAGGGTTCAGTGATGACCAGGGATCCTGGAAAACGGCCTGGACTGATCGTCTAAACTCCGTACGACTGGCTTTTGACATTTGCGAAACGTCTTCACCTTCGTAAAAAATCTGACCATCCGTAGGCTCCTCCAAACCAAGCAGGAGTTTGAGGGTGGTCGTCTTGCCGCAACCCGACTCACCAACTAGGCCGAAAGTCTTATTACGTTCTATATCGAAACTGACGTCATCGACGGCCTTCAAAAAAATCTTGTTGCCGAAGCCCAAGAACCCTCCACCAACCTGATACCACTTACGAAGGTTACGTATGGATATGATAGCGTCAGCATTATCACTAATACCCGGTGCGGAAGGGATGGTTACTTTTTCAGCGGTTGTCATTAGGTTTTTACCAATTCTCCGTGGATCGTAATTTCCAGTATCGCTGCCTATTCTGCAGGCATCAAGTGAGCGTATTTATCAAAATCAGCACAAGAACTCTTTGAAAGCTGCACCCAATGGTCAGGTTCAACCTCAACCAGAGGGGGTCGGCGTTCTGCATCTTCAGGGCTAAATTCCAAGGTCGACCGCGGTGCAAATGCATCACCAGGGGGAAGGTTATAAAGCAACGGCGGCTGACCCTCAATCTGAGGAAGCCTTCCTGTTTTCTCTTCAAGCTTCGGCACCGAACCGATCAACGCCTTGGTGTACTCATGAAGCGGCTCATTGAAGATCGTCCTGACGTCGGACAACTCGACAATTCGACCTGCGTACATAACAGCCACCCGATCACACATCTTGGCCACGATTCCAAAGTCGTGAGTAATAAAAATAATCCCCACACCCTCTTCCTGTTGAATCTGACGCAGGAGTCGTAGGTATGCCGCTTGTATCGTCACGTCAAGGGATGTAGTAGGTTCATCGGCAATAATTACTGCTGGTGCTGATGAAATCCCTATAGCACCAACAACGCGTTGCCGCATGCCGCCGGAAAGTTGGTGAGGGTAGTCATTCGCGCGAGTCTCAGGCGCTGGAATCCGAACCTTCCTCAATGAATCAACAACTTTATCCAAAAGCGCGGTGCCCTTAAGTTTCTGGTGAATCTTTATAGCTTCGCCAACCTGATTTTCAATGTTGAATACCGGGTTCAACGCTTGCATAGGGTCCTGAAGAATCATGGAGATTTCACCACCGCGAACCTCTGTCATCTCACCTTCAGAAAGTTGCTGTAGATCGCGGCCGTTCAAATTGACCTCACCACCAACAATATCTCCCGGAGGAGACGGAACAAGACGCATCAATGAGAGTGCATTTACCGACTTACCTGACCCGGATTCCCCAACAATCCCAAGAGTTTCTCCCCTTTTAACGTGATAACTAATCCCGTCAACCGCCTTCACGGTGCCCCATCGCGTCGTGAATTGGGTCTGAAGGTCTTTCACATCTAGGACGACCTCTTCAGTCATAGCGCTAACGCCAAAACCGTCGGTGTCCACACTCACGGCTTCTGAGGAAATCTCATCCTTCTCTTTAACAGCGGTGTCGGTGGATTCTGCCATTCTGGGTCCCCTGTACTAGCCGTGCCGATTACATGTGATCGGACTCCACGACTCGTATTCAATTTACATCTTAGGCCCGCAGTTCCAATAAAGAACTGTGGTAACTGCGCGGAACGATACCAAACTTTGCTTGCAAACGCCACAGCGAACAGAGGTCAACCCAGCCTAAAACCCGAGATCACTTTCAAGTTGTTCTAACGCACTGTCGATAGCGCTAACAATAAAGTCGATCTCCCCTTTGGAAATACAGAGCGGAGGACATATTGATATAACGTCTCCGGCCCTAAAACTAACGATATTGCGATCAAAAAGCATTTTAGGAAGCTTGTTGGCCAATCCGGCATCCGATGGAAAAGCTGTTTTAGTATCACGGTCTGCAACGAGTTCGACTGCTGCAAGCAGACCAAGTCCACCACGTACATCACCAACAATCTTACGGTTGTACAACTCTTGCAATTGTTCGAATAGATAAGTCCCCATGCGCTTTGAATTGCCGACCAGGTCTTCTCTTTCGAAAATTTTAAGATTCGCAAGTGCAGCAGCAGATGCAATCGGATGGCCACCGAACGTAATCAAATGCTTAAATGTTTCGTTCGGGCCTCCGATGAAAGCATCCGCTATCTTTTTAGTAGCGATTGCAGCACCAAGTGGTGCATATCCGCTGGTAATTGCTTTTGCAACAGTAGTGATATCAGGTTGGATACCCCAATTGGTAGGGCCGAACCATTCACCGAGCCGACCAAATCCAGTGATCACTTCATCGGCAATAAGAACAACGTCATACTTATCAGCGATCTCGCGTAGTCGGTGCCAGTACTCGGCGGGTGGAATTTGAATACCGAATGCTGCTGAGACAGGCTCTGCGATTATCGCCGCTACGGTCTCCGGCCCTTGGTGGATTATAATTTCCTCCATCTCGTCAGCACACTTCACTGCTACGTCAATAGGATCGCCGTCAAATGGCAATCGATACGAGTTCCAATTTGTAACGTGAAGAGCACCAGGCATTTCAGGACCCATGGGATCGGCTGCTGGTGAACGGCCGAGACTAACCGACATCGCAGTGCCGCCATGGTATGAGTACCGGCGGCTGATGACCTTGAACGCCCCTCCTTTACCATTAAGTTGTGAGTACTTCTTAGCCATCTTTACCGCGGTCTCCACAGCTTCAGATCCACCGGAAACAAAAAACGATCTAGCTCCATGATCGGGATACAGATCAGCTACTTTGCCAGCCAACTCAATTTGAGGAATGGTGGATGAGCCAGCGGGAGGTGAATCAATTGCTGTCATCTGTGCATAAACGGCGTCAGCAATTTCAGTTCGTCCATATCCAGCGGATTTATACCAAAGACCAGCCATTGCATCCAGATGCCGCTGGCCATCCAAAGTTTCGACCCAAACACCCTCTCCCTTTACATACACCTTTAAATTCCCACGCCAATCATTAATTTGAGCGGCATGCATGAACATATGATCGCCAGCCATTTGCTGAAGTTCTTCGATCCGTTCACCACTTGTGGTTTCAGGAGTTGTATTCAACGTCATCAGTGTCTCCGTTACGCAGCAGAATAATAAGAGCATCCCTTGAAGCGACCTACTAATTCTATGACCCAATTTACAGTTGGTCTATCGATATGAATAATTTACAGGGTGCTATAATTCAAGTCGCGTGAAATCCCGATTCAAAATGGTCATAAGCTTCCTCTATAAATCCAAAATATAGCAGGGAGATTTACAGTGCCTGGTAGGAAAAATTTAGGCTCATGCTGTAACCCTTGGATAGACCAATCCAAGGTGTTTTTTTATTGAGGAAAGTCGCGGAAAATTACTATCAAGAGCACGTTTTATCAGGAATCTTAATCACCCTAGAAAGCACAACCAAATGGCTCTTGTACGACCAATATTTTCAAAAACCGAACTGACCGAGATCAACGAACGACTCGAAGCAGCCAGCACAAAAGACGTGTTGAATTGGGTTGAAAGTACATTTGGAAGGTCCGCTGCCCAAATTTCAAGCTTTGGACTCGAAGACCAGGCCCTTTTTCATATCTACTGGACCGTAACCAAAGGTGCGCGCTTGATAACCCTGGACACATTGAGATTGCCGACTGAGACATACTCGTTGTTCGACCAAACAAAATTACGTTATGACGTGGATGTAGAATTTTTCTACCCCGAATTAAGTTCCGTATCCAAAATGGTAAAAAAGCACGGTAACAACCTTTTCTACCAAGGGCGCGATAACCGTGAACTATGTTGCGGAGTCAGGAAAGTAGAGCCACTCGGTCGGGCACTATCCGATTTAGAAGCATGGATAACCGGGCTACGACGCGATCAGGGTATGGATCGCGGTTCAATAAATATCGTTGAATGGGACACAGCCCATAACAACTACAAGATTAACCCTCTCGCCAACTGGACGTTCGACAAGGTTCGCGATTTCATTAATGCAAATGAGATCCTCTATAACAAACTGCACGACGAAGGGTATCCCAGTTTGGGTTGCGCACCATGTACTCGAGCTATCGCACCAGGTGAAGATATCCGTTCAGGACGATGGTGGTGGGAAACGGATTCCAATGCAAAAGAGTGTGGAATACACGTCGTCGAATCTGCCAAACGTTAGTTTCTAATTAAAGTTCATTTAATGGAAATTAATATTCGATGTAACGTCCTTCTGAATACATGAGTTGGATCAGGCCGGTCGCAGGCGAATTTCCGATGATACGCCGTAGCCCAGCACGGCGGATTCATCCCCAACCGTTAGCGTCACTACTCCACGATATGGCGCAACATCTGAAACCACAACTTCAACCCCTGGAAGAACCCCATTTTGGTGCAGATAAGCAACTAATTCAGCGTCGTCCTCCGGAATTCGATCGACAACCATAGCCTTGCCTATTGTTGCTTTATCCAAAGTCACAACGTTTCGAGGTTCTCGATACCCACTACCAGGAATTGGTTGCCCAAACGGATCCGTCTGCGGGTGCCCAAGCCGATCTTGAATTCGTTTTTCAAGCGTTTCAGAAAGTGCATGTTCAAGCATATGAGCTTCAGCATCAACTTCATGAAGAGGAACACCGAGTAAATCAACCACCAAGCGAGCAGCTAAGCGATGTTTACGAATCATCGACTCAGCTAATTGACGGCCTTTGGTAGTCAAATCTATATCACGAGTATCACTGAGACGAATCAAGTTCTCTTTCTCCATACGTCTCAGCATTCCCGAAACAGCCGGAAGAGAGGTACCCAAGTTCTCACTCGCAGGCACACGTCTGAGCTGTTCAACTAGATTAGGATTGGTAACCCGAATACCACGCTCTTGCACTACGTAGATCGAGAGCAAGTAATTTTCCATTGCCTGCGTAAGGCGATGAACTGCGCTCTTATTACGTTCAGCCATGATTAGATCTCCTATTAACTACAACTCGACCCGTATGCGAATGGCATGTTGGCAACCATGTTACGTCATAATTTCGCATATGCGAATCTCAACAAGTTCAAGGAACCTAAATAGCTAATCAAAACAGATACATCTCAGGTATTATTCCACCACAGCCTTAAGCTCATGACCACTAATCCTCAACCAAAGCTTAATCTAACGCGTTGTTTTGGCACAGGGAGTGCTGTTTATGAGGCCTACCATGATTATGAATGGGGGGTACCAGTTCATGACGATCAGCACCTGTTCGAATTACTGATACTCGAAGGTGCACAAGCAGGTCTTAGCTGGGAAACCATTTTGAAACGCCGTGAATCATATCGTCTTGCATTCGATAATTTCGTCATTGAAAGAGTCGCCTCTTATGGGAAGCAGGAAATTACAGCCCTGCTCGAAAATAAAGGAATTGTTCGTAATAAACTCAAAATCCAGGCTGCGATAACGAACGCACGGGTCGCTTTAAAAATCCAAAAAGAATTTGGTAGCCTTGACAATCATTTGTGGGATTTTGTTGGTGAAGCACCACTACAAACTGACCGTCTTTCGGCCAGAGATGTCCCAACAAAAAGCACGGAATCTATCACAATGAGTAAAGACCTCAAACAACGAGGAATGTCGTTCGTTGGTCCCACAATCATGTACGCCTTTATGCAATCAACGGGCATGGTCAACGATCACTACGTATCATGTTTCAGATTCAACGCAGTAAAAAAACTTGAATGGGATTAGTTGCGTAACACTCAGACCTGTTCGTCTTTCCGGTCCACGGTCTGCCATTGGCCATAATTCAACCTACAAACCTAATACAAACCCACTGATCCAGTCTGACTACACAAACTGCAAACGCCGATATCGGCAATTCAAAATCTCAACCCTTCACGAGGCATGCCGTGTCTCTGCTGCTCCCTACTGCGGCAAATATGACCGTAGTTACCGCATTAATGCCGCTGCTGTCTGCAATATTAACTCGCACTGCAAACCCTGAGGCAGCAATCGGCGGGTACGGATTGGCATTGTCTATATCAATGTTTGTTTCGCTACCCCAGTTAAGAATCCAACAACTGACTTTAGTATTCTTCGACAATGCAACCTCTCTAAAAGAACTACGAAAATTTGTTTGGATGTGGGTGATTTTAGTCACCGGTATAGCTCTTGCTGTATCCATACCGCAAACCACAGAATTACTACTAACAACCGTATTTCCTGTCAGTGGAGATCTTAAAGAAAACGCAGCAAAGGCCCTAATATGGCTAATACCACTACCTGGCTTACTAGTTCTCAAAATGCATTTGTACGGAGCTGTGTTACGAATTAGCCGGCCCCGGTTAGCATGGATAGGGACAGGAGCCGGCGCTATTACGACCGTAATGGTAGCCATTGTCTTATTTACTACCGACCTCCTCCAGGGATCGAGTATCGCAGCTGCAGCGATGACTTCTGGAACTCTGGTTGAAACTGCGACATTGATCGTCGTAGCCATACAGCCATTACGTAAATTCAAAGGAACCACCGATACCAGTAAACCTTCGATCAAGTCAATGGCAAGATTTTTCGCACCTCTATTATTCGCAGCATTGCTACCCGCGGGGACGCACCCAATTCTCAATGCAGGAATGGCAAGGTCTCCTGAGCCAACGGTTTCTATAGCTGCAGTTGCAATGGCTTTCGGTTTCTTCCAATTGATAGCTGTAGCGACAAATGGAACACAAAACACGGCCTTGGCCCTATTTGCGGATAAACACGATCCTTTCCGTGTCAGGAAATTCGCTCTCGTAATTGGGCTAATCACCTTCGCGGTCGTTGCTTTGATCGCATATATACCATCCATTACCAGTTTGGTAATTGGAGATATTCTAGGCGCGGAAGGGCGGTTAAAAGAACTCAGCTCAACCGGATTTAGACTGTTATCGATATTACCAATTGCGTTGGTTATAGAGCAGGTCTACTCCGCTGCACTCATGCGTACGCGCAACACCCGCCCACTCATCTACATCAATATTCTGAGATTGATCACTCTAATTATTTGGGTCGTAGTAACAGTCAACTTTACATCGCTGAACGGACTATGGATCGGAGCCGGAGCATGGTCTCTAACCCTGTTCTCTGAAGCGGTGTACACCTGGATATTCGGAAGAAAATACCTAGGGTGTGTATCTTCAGTTTAAGTTTCAAGTCATAAATAAAGCTTAATGGTGTATATCAATGCCAAAGTAACCTCCATCATGAAAGCAATTACCCCTAATCTAATTGCGGCTCAACCCTGTACAGTGGTAACTTTGGTTAACTAATCCAATTGCATTCCCGAGTAGCTCAGCGGTAGAGCAGCTGACTGTTAATCAGCGGGTCGTAGGTTCGAATCCTGCCTCGGGAGCCATATTGCAAAAAGAATATTAATCCCCCACCTGTTTGCAATAATCGTTTTTGCTACATATTGCAGAAACGTCTTATAGATCTTGTATAACTCGTTGATGAAATGTAAATAACAACTTCTAAAGAGCACGGGAATCCCAACATCATCATGATTTTAATCGCCCATCGCGGCATCTCATGCCTTAGGCCAGAAAATACTTTCGCAAGCTTTGACTATGCATTAAAACTCGGAATTCCTTACATCGAGTTGGATCTTCACCTCAGTTTTGATGGAATCCCCGTAGTTATGCATGACGAAAAAGTGGACAGAACAACTAATGGTTCCGGGTTTATCTCAGATTTCACTAAAGACCAACTAATGCAACTCGATGCAGGTTCTTGGTTCTTGTCAGAAAGTGGTGAGCAATTTTCAGGCGAGTCTGTGCCAGTTTTTGAAGATTTGTTAAAAAGGTACTCGGGAAAAGCTCATATTTTTGTGGAGATCAAGTCCAAGGACCCTGAGTTAGTACCGTTGACGCGAAATCTAATTGAAAAATATGGTTGGCTCGACACTTCGGAAAATCGCTTTGGACATGTACCAGGAATTTCCATGATCTCATTTGATATGGATCAGTTACTCATATCAAAAAAACTCATGCCTGATCTTGGGCATGGTTTATTAACAGAGGCATGCTCCGAAGAAATCATCGACTTCTGCGAAATGAACAGCCTGCAAGGAATCTTCCCGTACCTCCAAACAATCACGCCAAAATTAAAGGCATTGATCACGCAGAAGGGCTTATACACGGGGGCATGGGGCATACAAAGCAAACAGGATTTCACTAGAGCTTTAAAGCTTGGGTTGGACGGAATTACCCTTGACTGCCCTCAAGAATTTATTAGGTCATTACAAAATTAAACGTCAGCAGGTAACCGGCCAAGCTTTTCGTTCTCTTCTTCTGCTACCAAAACCCCCTCATCCACCTTAACCCATCGCAACATGATGACCCCAACCACAATCAAGATCAGAATAGAACCTATGGCCAAACGGGTGTCGAACATTGTGGCAATGACAGCAAACATTAAAGGTCCCACTACTGATGACGCCCGACCAGCAAATCCGAAGAATGAAAAGAATTCCATACTTTTACGCTTAGGTGTCATTTGAGCGAATAGACTCCTTGCCAATGCTTGACTTCCTCCCATAACCAACCCAACAGAAACACCAAGTAACACCCACTGATAGTGCGCCTGAAGAGACAGTGGAGACCAGATCGCATCACGTATCAAAGCTGGCCACCAATCGAGAGGACTCTCTTCTAGAATCGATGCGTGTCCAGATCCGATCATGACCATGCCGTCGTGCGGACCTCCCAATATTGAAATGGTATATCTAAAATCTTCATCTATAGCTGCCAGGCTGGTCAAAGTCACTATGTCAGAGGAAATGAAATGTTGTCCCACACTAATATTGCCGAAAGCCTCGATCCATGGAAGTGCTTCGTTTTCTTCATTGACCACGGATACATGTGTAACTCGGTAGTTACCAGCATGAGGGGATGATGGCTCAGTGTCGTACTCCAATTGAAAGTCATGCTCGTTGTGTTCTTGTGGGGCAAGAGGTGCAATTGCCACTCCAAAAAGTACGATAAAAGACCATCCGAACAGAGATATGGTTAAAGCTTTCTTGGTATCCAACAAACGACTTAACCAACTAAAACCCATGGAACCAAACGCTGCGACAAACTGAATAATTAGAAGTGTGAGCATGATCCAAAGGAGAGGAATTCCCAGAGTATCGGCTGCAAATGCTCCGGCGATCGCCATAACCGTTTGGATACCGTCATTGAATAACAGATACGCAACCAGGTACAAAGAGAGCACTTTGAATCGCTTTACCTGACGCAAGGTAGTACGTAGTTCCCTAAAAGCCATCGAGATGGTGCGGCTAATCCGCATGGGTTCGATAGATCTGGTAACCACTGGCTCAGGCACTATCTTCAGAGTCCACAACCCCCAGCCAAACCACCAAACTCCAATCGAAACGATACAAAGCCTTGTCACCAGATCTGCAATATCCATCTCACTGGTCAAAGATATAGCGACAAGGTGCACAAGCAACAATATGCCACCACCAACATATCCATAAGCAAAGCCTCTACTGCTGACATCATCCAAAATCTTGGTTGGTGAAACATTAGGTAAGAACGAGTTGTAAATAACTATGCTGCCGGCGAAACCTATATTGCCCAAAACAAAAAATGCAAATAACCAGGCCCACGGACTCCCTGTATAAACCGAAAAAAATGACAGGACTGTCGCTAAAGATCCAACACCCGTATAAATCCAAAGTAGAGTTTTTTTGATTGCAAAGCGATCCGCGATCACTCCGATAACAGGGCTCGAAAAAGCAACAATAATCGTCGAGAATGCAATCCCGAAACTCCACATGGCTGTTGCATTAAGTTCTCTACCAAAGAAGGAAGTATCATCACCCAGCGACTGTTGAAATAAAACAACAAAATAAGCGGGGAATATTGCTGCGATTCCACTCGTAGCGAAAGCGGAATTGGCCCAGTCATACATACACCAGGCCCTAATAATTTTTCTCTGCTGCTCAGGTAAATCTTTGAGGTTCAAACTTTACTGCTTTATGACTGGAATACTTTGTAAATAAATCAAACAACCAAATACCATCTAAAACACTCGAACGATACGAAAACCGGCGTAAACACAAGCGAGTCCCCCGATGTTCGTAAGAGCTAAATTGGCCCCAAACCATCCCCATTCTGATGCTCTAGCCATTTGTAAGTTATCGAATGCGAAGGTAGAAAATGTCGTAAATGCACCCATAAACCCAACCAATATGATCAATCGAACGTTGCCACTAATCCAACCGCGTTCTTCACTCATCGCCCATATTAAGCCGAACAACAACGCACCTATCATATTTGCGAAAAATGTCCCCCAAGGCATTCCAATCGCGCCTTCGGTACCCATTCTCTGAAAAAGTACTCCAACCCCATAACGGGTAAGAGTCCCTGCTGCTCCCGCTAACGCTATATATACTATTTTTTCCAAGATGAACCCTATTGAATTTCATACCATTCTGTATGAGTGTCGACTTTTCCCCATGATTATTGATCAGTTGCACAAATAAGGATCTAGTGTCCTAAAAACCCGTAGTGGACATCTCATGCTGATCAATACAGGATAGGGACTCAGAATTAATTGATAACGCCCTTCAACACAATCACCGGCCACGAGAAAGAGTAATCCCCATTCC
>CAJWJL010000040.1:0-15107 GCA_913042135.1 uncultured Chloroflexota bacterium
AGCCAATAGTTATAGAGCTCCAGTCCCCAACTCCACCGGTGGTTACGATTCCTGTGATACTTGCTGTGGTGCATGAAACATTTTCACAATGTGCGACTTTCAGGTCCTTATTGCTAGCATCGTAATAGCTGATTAGCCCTCTTCCGTCGACACCTATGACGATAGATGTTTGAAGTCCGACATCACCGATCTGGTCGATGGTTGCCACGGAATCGGTCGCCGAGCATATGATGTTGGAGCAATGCGCAACCTTCAGGTCATTGTTTGTTGAATCGTAGTAGCTTATAAGTGGTAGACCGTCGTTACCGATTGCAATTGCGCTGTGTTGGCCTACGTCTACTGTTGTGTCAACGTTATTTATTTCGGCAGAAGAACACGCTGTGTTATTACAGTGTGCGACTTCTAGGTCGCCAGTCACGGCATTATAGTAGCTAAGAATGCCAAGTCCATCGGTGCCAATTGCGAGCGAGGTATGTAGTCCTACATTTCCTGAGTTTGCTAGCACGGCAGTTGAACTAGTGCTGCAGTCCATGGTTTGACAATGCGCGATTTTCAGCGTGGCATCTAATGATTTCCGATACCCGATCAGCGGGAGCCCATCTGTACCTATAGTTATGGATGCGTGAAGATCTCCCACTCCGGTTGACTCAACCAATGATGTGGTAGTAGCACTACAAAGGATGTTATTGCATTGGGCTACATAGAGAGCATCACTTTGCTCGTAAGCAATCACCGGAAGACCATCGTCGCCGATTGTAACCGTGTTCCATAATCCTGCATTTCCTGAACTTTGAATTGTGACTATGAAATGCTTCCCGCGTTGATATGTAATAGATTCTGAGGAACTTGGCGCAGTACATATCAGGGTTCCGGTCACATCGACACCCGTCGCATAAAAATCTGGGTCACAATCTTGTCCTGAGCTCAGGTATTCACCTTCAGCCGGACCAGAATCGATGCACAGCCACGTCAATCCATTGAAGGATGCGATCTCGTCCAAACCACAAGCCAACCCACCAAGGGTCGTATTAAGTTCTTGGGGTCTGTTTTGAACGTCGTTCCAGTCAATCACGCTGACAGCATCATCCCCATCGTCGAGTCCCGATGGGCGATTCTGCACGTTTTCCCAATCAATTGAGGCAGCGATTCCTCCAGAATTTAGATCAGTCGGGATGTCAGTGAGTGAGGACCATGCGACTCTAGCTGTTCCGTTTTGTAGCTCCAGTGCTGTGTAATAGTCTGAGTCATGATCGTGGTCACTTCTTGCAGTGGTGTTAGCTTTCCCAGATCCTGCGAAATCTATGGCAGCGCTATCGCCCGCCGTTGATTTTTCAGTGATTAGTCCGTTGCCAATGACCAAAACGCCTGATTTTCCATCTCTTCCGTCAGCACCACCTGGCCCGACTGGGCCGCGTGGCCCGGCAGGGCCCTCTGATCCTGCTCCGCCTGGAAATCCTTGAAGACCAGCCGCTCCTGTTGGTCCTCGTTCACCGGGCTCGCCTTGTGCTCCTGGAGGGCCCTGGAGCCCGACTTCACCTTGATCGCCACATGCACTTAGTGAAAAAACGGTAAGAGCGAGCGCGGCAACCCAAATGATGGGATTTAAAGTTGGAAGAACTTGATAATTCATGTATCTACGCATTGTCACTTTAATTTGAGAATTTGAAATCTTCATTCAAATACTTGTCATAACAGATCCGATTGTACTGTCGCCCAGAATGTCGATTCACTTTGGATTGAACTCAAAGAAGATGCCTACTCGAGCATTGGATGTTGGGAAATATTCGATATTCCCCCTGAGTCTCGTTTGATTCTTTGCTGTATACGAGTTCGCGATACCCTTTGATAACAATTTCGCTGCCTGTAAAAACAGTTTCGTGTAGGACTGTCTTTTGTAAGTTTCATTACGTGTAAATAGAGCGAGGGAAATTATCGGATGGCGACGATCACTGGAAATCGAATTTCACTTAGTCCTCGAGAAATGCCATCTCGTTGGTACAACGTCGAGGCGGATTTACCATTCAAAGTGCCACCGATGATGTCACCTTCGGGCTATCCAGTGACTCAAAGAGATCTCGAGCCGTTATTCCCTCGCCAGGTAATTGAGCATGAGCTTAATTCGCAGAGTCGCACATTTAATATTCCCAAGGAAGTGCGGCAGGCATACACGCAATGGCGTCCAACGCCAATGTTTCGAGCGAAGGCGCTGGAAAAAGAACTAGGTACTCCTGCTAGATTATTTTATAAAGTTGAAGGTGGAAGTCCGAGTGGTTCTTACGAATCAAATACTGCTATTCCTCAAGCTTTTTATACGAAGCAGGTCGGTGCCAAGGGTATTGTGTCTGGAGGTGCGGGGGGAGTTTGGATCAGCGCAATGGGACATGCTGCCTCGTTGTTTGGATTGACGAGCCGTATTTACAGCGTTCGCAAAGTAAATTCTGAGGATGCCTGGGGAGCTGCATACGGTCGGGTGTGGGGAGTGGATGTTCAAGCAAGTCCATCTGAAAATACCCGATTTGGCAAGTTGGAGTTTACACAAAGAGGGCCTGATTCAGGTTCGATAGCCACAGCACTTGCAGAAGCTTATGAGGAGGCCTCGCTGAACTCTGACGTTAAATTTGCGATCCCTACGCTTATGGGCAGTACACTGATTCATCAGACGATTGTGGGTCTTGAAGCTCAACGTCAACTTGCCGCAGTAGATGAAGCTCCCGATTATGTAATCGGATCTATCGGTGCAGGCTCTCATTTTGGAGGTCTTATCGCTCCATTCGTTCCCGCTAGGTTGCAAGGCAGGGATACCCGATTTATAGCGGTCGAAGAAGTGTCGACGCCAAGCCTTACTCGTGGTGTTTATGCGGAAGAATCGGCAGATGCTGCTGGCCTCATGCCTCAAGTGCCCATGTATACGTTGGGGCGCGAGTATTCACCGCCAGGAGTGCTGGCCGGTGCTATGCGGTATCACGGAGTCGCTCCGATTGTTTCGGCACTATACAAAGAACAGTACATAGATGCTGTAGCGCATGGTCAAATAGATTCGTATAGCGCAGGGCTGATGTTTACGCGTTCAGAAGGAATCGTTCTGTCACCGCATGCGATGTACACGGTCAAGGAAGTGATAGAGCAAGCTCTTCGTTCGAAACTTTCTGGCCGTGAAGAAACGATCTTGTTCACTGTGACACCAGCGGTAACTTCTGAGTCGACCCCGTACGATTTATTGCTTGACGGCGTTCTCCATGATGAACGACCGCAAGAGGCTTCGTTGAAGAAGTCGCTGGCAAGATTCATCCGCCGGAACTAATTCGCTGAGGATTTTGCGTTTCGAATTTTGATCTTCGATGCTAAAGTTCCACATGTAATCATGTTTTTAGTCAATCCGGAGTGGTAGTTTTTCAGGTGGAACGAATCTGAAATGACATTCTGGATAATTTGCACAAGTTTGTAATTACAGAACCCGGAGGCACTTACGGATGGAAATCTCTAAAGAGAAACTGGAGTGGATGTACACCACCATGTACAGAATCCGTCGCTTCGAGGAGACGATGTTAGAGCAAACTTTCAAAGGGAACTCTATGGGTGTGACTCACCCATCAGATGGCCAGGAAGCACCACCAACTGGAGTCTGTGCTCACCTTACGGATAAAGACTGGATCGGTTCGACTCATCGAGGTCATGGTCACTGTATAGCCAAGGGCTTAGACACGCACGCTATGATGGCCGAGATTATGGGTAGGGCTACAGGTCAATGTGGAGGTAAGGGCGGTTCCATGCACATTGCAGATTTTTCAAAGGGCATGCTCGGTGCGAACGCGATAGTGGGAGCTTCTATTCCGCTTGCTGTTGGAGCTGCGTTGACTGCCAAGTACAAAGGCATAGAAAATGAGTCGATTGGTGTGTCGTTCTTCGGTGATGGTGCTTCTTCACAGGGAGTTCTTCATGAATCGATGAATCTTGCATCAATATGGAAATTGCCAGTTATTTTTGCATGTGAAAACAACGGATATGCAGAAGCGACTCCCGCTTGGTATTCGGTATCTGCGGACGATATAGCATCGCGTGCAGATGGTTACGGGATGCCTGGGGTTGTCGTAGATGGGATGGATGTTTTCGCAGTTTATGATGCTGCCGGTGAAGCCATAGCGCGGGCGAGATCGGGGGAAGGGCCTACGTTCTTGGAATTAAAGACATATCGCTATCACGGTCACTTTCATGCTGATGATCCGAAGAAATATCGTAAGCCAGATGAAGAAGAGCATTATCATGAGCGTGATGCTTTAAAAAATTTTGAAAAAAGAGTTACTAGTCAAAAATTGATGTCAGCGAAGAAATTAAAATCTATTCGTGATTCCATTGAGCAGGAGATGCTTGATGCCGTCGAGTTCGCGTTGGATAGTCCTATGCCTGATATAGAAGCGCTTTACAGTGATGTTTATGTAAATTACTCAAATCCTATTTTGGGTCTTCGATAACCACTATTTTGATAATCAATACAATCAATTTATTCGTAATGCACGTAATGCAAGAGAACAATGACCACACACAATAAAATCAATCCTCTGGGCCCTGGGTATGAAGGAATATCCGGCAAAGAGCTGCGGTTTAGAGATGTATTTAGAGATACTTTGCGTGCCGAGATGAATCGCGATCAAGATGTCTTTTTGATGGGAGAAGATATATCAGGAGGATTTGATCGTGACACGAAAGAGCCACTGGACGCTTGGGGAGGTCCTTTTGCTGCGACGAAAGGATTGGTCCAGGAATTTGGACCAGAGCGCATCAGGGATGCTCCGATATCTGAGGCAGGGTTTGTTGGCGCAGCAGTAGGTGCGGCTTTGACAGGATTACGACCTGTTGTTGACCTTATGTATTTTGATTTTGTCACCGTGGCTTATGACCAGTTACTGTCGAACGCAGCAAAAAGTCGTTATATGTTTGGTGGCCAAACACGTGTGCCGATGACGTTATTTGCAAGATCAGGTGCTGGAACCGGTCACGCTGCTCAGCACTCGGAAAGTTTTTACTCGATGCTTGCACACATCCCTGGGCTGAAAGTCGTCGTTCCATCAGATCCTTACTCGGTGAAAGGGCTTTTGGCTGCAGCCATTCGTGATGATGATCCGGTATTTCTTGTAAACGACAAGAAACTGATTAATCTCACGGGATTTGTACCAGATGAAGATTACGTTATAGAGCTAGGGAAAGGACGTTACATGCAACGTGGTGATGACGTTACCTTGGTAGGGATGTCATATACGTCTGTAGTTTGTGAACAAGCTGCTGGGCAGTTAGCTGATGCGGGAATTAAGGCTGAGGTGATTGACATGATGTCGCTTTCTCCATTTGATGAAGATATCCTGCTCGAGTCGGTTCAAAAAACAAATAACGTGGTGATTGTCGACGAAGATACTCCACGTGCTTCCATGGCCTCAGAATTCGCAGCTGTCATTGCTGACAAAGCATTCGACCATCTAGATGCGCCAGTTAAACGTGTAACTGGACCACACTCTCCAGTTCCTTACAACAAGGGACTGGAAAACGCCTTTATGCCTCAGCCTGAAGATGTAGTAGGTACCGTTCGGAATATGTTGGGACGCGACTAACCAACCGGCATTTTACGTTGAGTGATTTCGCGTCCAATTTTTGCCATTTCTTCCCCACCTGCGAAAATGTGTGTCCCTAAATCCATCAGTTTTCGTACTTTCTGTTCTTCGGTCATGCTTGGGTCATTCCAAGAACATAGAAACTTCAGGTCGTTAGCATCACAGGCAGCCTTGATACGTTCCCTAATGAGATTCATTTCTTCGATGTAAGGTGGGCCATTTGCGTTGGTGAATCCAAATGACATGCCCATGTCACTCGGCCCCCATTCGGCGAAAGCGAGACCGGGCACACGGCATATAGCATCGGCGTTTGCAGCCGATTCCTGATTTTCCAGTTTTACACCCAGAAATAATTCTCCATTGGGATTGAGAGGCCAAGGATCCGCAATGTTGACATATTCTTGTGCGTCAATACCCCAGATTTCGGCAGGTTTTACTTGTCCTCCGGCTCCTCTCTGCCCTTCTCCAAGGCCTTCTCGACCGGACTTGTGAAATGGGTACCTGCACTCTTCGATAAAAGCGCGAACCGCGTCAGCCTGCCGCGCATGTGTAAGCAATATTCCGTGAACTCCAGCTGAAAGTAGTTGTCTTATTTGCCAAGCGTTGGCTCTCACCTCCGAAGCTGTACGGCCATTTGCAGGTAGTGTCGCGATGATCGCAGGTGTTCGATGTCCTGCTTTGGTTGGCCCGTTATCAACTAAACCTTTCATAAAAGAAATCAGTCCAGCGACGTTGAAAGCACCGTGCTCAAATTCGGGGATCAAGAAGTCTGCCCAGGTGCTGGCTTGCTTTAATCCGTTTTCGTAAGTCAAATCACCGGCGCTGGTGTAATAGATTGGCTCTTTGGATTCAATAAGTTCGATTACTCGGTTTATTCTTTTAGCCATCTTTTTACTTAATCCTCAGTTTTAGCTTTAGCGAATATTCGGCTTTAGTTTTTGATCGAGTAGAAATTGTTCTACATGTGCATGCGTGATCTTAGTCCTATAACTGCTAATTGATAGTCCTTGAAATATCTGAATTTTCGTATATTGATTACCTACAGAAATGAGTGTGGGTCACCGTCGCAAAGTCAGTGGAGGTTGAATATTGAATAAATCATCTTTAGAAGCGGTGGAGTCATTTGAACGATGGGCTGCAGCGTTCAACTCGCGAGATGCTGACGCCATGATTGAGGAAATGCATTTTCCGCATATGCGCCTGGCTGGTAACGAGTTCCAGACATGGGTGACGGCCGAAGAATTTCGTGATCCGCAAGACCAGATGACAAAGATGTTACTCGATGAAGGTTGGTACGCTACTGTCACAAAGTCTATAACGGCTGTTCAGTCAAGCGACCAAAAAGTGCATTTAGTAATTCGCCAGTCTAGGCAGCGTAAAGATGGGACTGAGTACAACGGTTTCGACACGATGTGGGTTTTCACGAAAATTAAAGGCAAATGGGGAGTCCAGTTTCGTTCATCTTTCTTAGCTAACGCTGTTCATGGAGTCGGCGCAAGCAGGCCTCAATTTTAAGTTAGTTACGAAAATTTAGAACTGTACAAACCACGTATATAGGCTATATGCCCCGTGTGTTGTCCGTTTTCCACTGGGAGTCGACCTAATACCCAAAGTAAAGTGGGTGCTCGATCGGGCGCATGCGTCCATATTTCAGGGCGTTTGCTAGTCAGCATTTCATTCGATATCTGTTTGATGGCAGGGATTAAAAGATTCCTGGATACTTGCCAATATTCGGTGACTTCCTCTACTTCAAGATCAGGAAAGTTTCTGACTTGATCAATCGAATCTCCTGCTCCATTTCGTTCAGCATCGATTCCTAGTCGGTTGGCCCAACCACCTTCGATCCATGCACTTTCTCCACCTCCTCTTAGATACCAGCCCCACATGTCTTCCATTCTTCCGATGTGCCAAAGTATCCATAGTATGTGGTTTGACTCGGGAGTAGGCATCCAGCGTGCCTCTTCAATACTAAGTCCCTCAATGGCTTTCAATAATTGACGACCATAGTCGTCTATTGATTGGAGGGTTACATCTCGATGATCTGGGTGGTTCAAGACGTGCCCTGGCATATTACGGCATTATCGTTTTCTGAAAGTCTCAGAAGCTTCTCGAAAGGGTATATGCCCGAATTGTGTCCGTCGGTCCACAAGAACTGCAATGCATATTTGCCCACTTCGAGATATTCGACAGCGATTATGTCTTCAGGGACGGCTGCAACGTTGAGTATCGGTCGGCCTGTCATTTCTTCGACGCACGCGGCACAAGCACACTGCAAGCGTAGATATCGATACGGATATGTGCATGTCTGGTTGTTGTCCCAGGCTATCTGTACGCCGACACCAGTCATTTCGATTTGTGCTGGGACAGTCATTATCAGTTTTCTGCTCCTAGAGACCCCACGTTTTTGTAAGATCACTGAAATAATGTTTTTTGTTGATAGCAGCTTAATCTGGGTAGATGAACTTCTTTGAAGTAAACTTCAGGATTATTGATCTTTTTTCGATGATTTATATAGATTCGTGGCTAGTGTAGAAATTAATTTAGGGGATTAACGCCAAATGGCAAACGACACGATAAAAGTAGGTTTTGTAGGGGCTGGCGCCAACACGGCTCTACGTCACATTCCAGGGCTCAGGTCGCAACAAGGCGTTGAATTAGCTGGTGTTGCCAATCGAACTATTGAGTCCAGTCAGACAGCTGTTGATAAATTTGAACTGGGAGAGGCATATCCGACTTGGTTGCACTTGATTGAAGATCCAGAAATTGATGCGATATGTATCGGTACTTGGCCATACATGCACTCAACAATCACGTTAGCAGCGCTTGATAATGGGAAGCATGTGTTGTGCGAAGCGCGAATGTCGATGAACAGTTTGGAGGCTCGGGATATGTACGCAGCATCGGTTGCTAATCCTGACCTTACTACTCAGATCGTACCGCCTCCACATCTGATGGCTTGTGAAAAGCACTTGATGGATTTAATCGCAGACGGTTTTATAGGTGAAGTGGTGAATGTGAATATACGGGTTACAGACGGCAGTTCGTACCCGGATTCTGATACAGAAGCACACTGGCGACAAATGCGAGAGTTGTCGGGTAATAACGTTATGACTACTGGCATATGGTATGAGAATTTGATGCGGTTAGTCGGTACTGCTAGTTCAGTGTCTGCGAACGCCCAGATCGTTGTTCCTTATCGTCGGAGTTGGGACGGTAATCGTTATCCCATGACCATTCCAGACCAGCTTGATGTGATCTACTCACTTGCTGGAGGTGGTTCAGTCAACATGACCGTCACAACGGTTTCCGGATCATTTGCACCACCGACAGAGATATGGATATTTGGTACGGAAGGTACCTTAAGGATCGAAGTTAATGGCCTAGACGTAGATCCTAAAGTTACCGGGGCACGCAAGGGTGACCAGGTTATGTCCGAAATTGTCGTGCCAGATGAAAAGCGTGGTAGCTGGCGGGTTGAGGAAGAATTTATTAACGCTATCCGGGGAATCGAACCAGTAACGCGGTCCAATTTTACGGATGCGCTCAAGTACATGGAATTCACCGACGCTGTTCAACAGTCATGGCAGACTGGAAAACGAGTGTACTTACCCGGCCTGTGATCATTGAAAGTTAGGTTGTGTGAAATAAGGCTAGTTTAATGTCGAAATTAGGGAGCCTCACCCCTGATTACACCGTCTAGGATTTCCATCTAAAGAATATTGAGTAAGTGTTGAAACAATCAATGGGATAGGAGTTTGCTGTTGATACAAGGAGTTGCGAGAATTGACTTCAATGCAGATATTGGCGAGTCATTCGCAGGCTACGAGCTTGGTCTTGACGAAGAAATTGTCAAGTACATTACTTCTGCAAACATAGCTACTGGATTTCATGCAGGAGATCCTGATTGGATGGCTCGGACTGTTGCGCTCGCTGTTGATCATCAGGTTGGAATCGGTGCTCATCCGGCTTATCCAGATCTTGCAGGGTTCGGCCGAAGAAATATGGACCTGACTCCAGGTGAAGTTCGTAATGCAGTGACGTACCAAGTTGGTGCTCTGTCTGCATTCGCTCCAGGGCGAAAATTGCAACATGTGAAACCGCATGGAGCCCTGTACAACACGGCAGTTAAAGACCCCGAAGTTGCATCTTCAGTAGTGTCTGCGATCAAGGAGTTCGATCCTGAATTAATTCATGTGGTTCTTGCTGGATCACGGTGGGAATCCATTGCTCGAGACGAGGGAGTTCGAGTCGCCAGGGAGTGCTACGCTGACCGGGCTGTGACGGCACAAGGGACCCTTGTGCCTCGGTCCGAGCCCGGGGCCGTCGTCCACGAAACGGACCAGATTGTAGAGCGTTCGATAAAGCTCGCAACCGAAGGGAAGGTTATAGCTGTTGATGGCACTGAGATCGAATTTTCTGCGGATTCAATATGTTTACATGGGGACACCCCTGGTGCGGTAGAAACAGCTGCTGCAGTTCGTGGAGCACTTGAAGATGCGGGGGTTAAAATCACGCCTATGGCCAAGCTGGTTTCCGGTGTCTAGGAAACTCAAGAGTGAACCTGAACGTCAACGATTTCCTCGCGTGGTTCCTGCTGGAGATTCTGCGATACTGATCGAACTGGGATCAGAAGTTGACCCTGAAATTAGTTCCATGGTTTTCGCACTGACTGATCTTATTAAGGTTGCTGGTTTGAATTCCGATTTGGAGGTACTTCCCACTTATCGGTCCGTGCTTGTTTATTACGACCCGCTTGTTTGTAGCTATGCAGAAATGTTCGATGCCGTGAATGGCGCGGTTGAAGGTTTGGTAGAACCTATTAACGTAAACAGTTCGTTGAAAATCGTTGAAATCCCCGTTGTATATGGAGGTGATGATGGCCCGGACCTTCATTTCGTAGCGGATCACGCAGAGATTACTGAGGACGCCGTTATCGAGCTTCACTCCAGGACTGACTACAGGGTTTACATGCTTGGATTCTCTCCAGGGTTTCCATATCTTGGAGGCCTAGACGAGCGAATTGCTGCGCCGAGGCTCAAGACCCCTCGTGTTTTAGTTCCTGCCGGATCTGTAGGGATTGCAGAGTCACAAACAGGTGTGTACCCGAACGCGGGGCCAGGTGGTTGGAGAATAATAGGCAGAACTTCGGTTACTCTTTTCGATGTAAATAGTTCAACTCCCTCTTTAATAACTCCTGCTACGAAAGTTCGATTTATACCGGTGGATCAGCATGACTAAAACCTCTGAGCGCAGTATCCAAGTGGTGCGATGTGGGTTCATGGCATTGGTTCAAGATCAGGGCAGGTTTGGATTCCAAGAGCTCGGAGTTTCAGTGAGTGGGGCAGCCGACAAAGAAGCTCTGGATGTTGGGAATATTCTTGTAGGTAACCCTCCGGAATCAGCGGCTATAGAGGTCATGCTCGGAGATTTCGAAATTGAGTTCATTGAAAGCATGATGTTTGCTTTGACCGGGGCAGAAACTGAAGCAAGGCTTGATGATGTTCCGGTGGGTCGAAACCTTTCCTACAAAGCGCATGCTGGATCCCGTCTTTCACTATTAAACGTTAGGCAGGGACTGCGTGCTTATATTTCGGTGCAGGGTGGAATCGATACTCCGATAATTCTTGGTTCTCGTTCAACTCATACAGCTTCTGGTATTGGCGGTTTCGAGGGTAGGGGATTGCAGCCTAATGATGTGTTAATGGTTGGAAAATCAGAACCTAGGGATGAATATGCAAGTAGATGTTGGGATGGCGACGAATCACCTACGGATGAACTTACTGTCCGGGTTGTACTAGGCCCACAAGATGATGAATTTTCCGAGTCTGGAATCGAAACATTTCTTAGTTCTACCTACGTGGTCAGTGATCAATCGAATCGGCAGGGATTACGGTTGGAAGGGTCCGCAATTGAATCACGAAACGGTAGATACGATATCGTATCTGATGCGGTGGTTAACGGGTCCATACAAGTTCCAGGAGATGGCAAGCCGATCATACTGCTCTCTGATCGTCAAACAACGGGCGGTTATCTTAAAATAGCGACCGTTGCTTCGGTTGATATTCCTCGTCTAGGGCAGGCTTCTCCTGGTAATCGGATTACTTTTTCAGCAGTTTCAGTCGAGGAATCTCAACAGCTTTTTATCGATCGCCAAGATAAACTTTCAACTTCTATAAACGAGCTAGCAGGGGATCAGTTTTTCCTGCGAGTTGGCGATACTGATATTTCAGTTGGTATGGCTGTGAATGGCTCCGCCCAGGTAGTCATTTTAGATGGTATTGCATATCCAATCGTTGTCGATGAATTTACTTCCGATGAATAACTTCACTTTGTTAGAATCGCTGTTGGAATTTTTCACCGATCATAGTGATCGTGCCGACAATTTAGAAATCGATCGCCTGATCGAGGGAGTAGTGACACGTTCGATCAGAGTCTCATAAACGACGGGCTTACGGTCAGCCTCGTTGGCATGGGTGCAGTTTTCGTTGTTTTGATATTGTTAGCTTTGTCGATCAAAGCAATAACCTTGCTTGATCGTGAGAATGTTGCCCTAGTTGAATCACACGCCGTCTCAGATTCTGGTGATCTTGATCCGGATTCAGGAAACTCGGATTCTATTACTGGCCAACAGGTTGCTGCTATGGCTGTCGCTATTGCATTAGCAGATTCTGGTTCCGTGCCCACGCAGGCTTTGACCCCTGTCCGTAGAACGTTATCCCCTGACGCTTGGTTGCAGAGCGGCCGGACTCGCGCGATGAGTTCTTCAGGATCGCTTGTACGGGATAGGCGCATTTAGTGGCTAGCAAGAACTACAAAATCAATATAGCTGGTAAAACCTACGATGTTGAGGTAGGTGATATTTCCAAATCTCCTGTGGAGGTCTATGTTGATGGCACGGTTTACCAGGTTGAAATTCCTGAATCTGCTGGTGATCGTGCTTCGGACGTTCAAGCTACTTTTGCACCCAAGCCAGTAGTTGCTGCTGCTGCTGCGGTTAGCCGTCCTTCAATTCCGGATTCACTTGATGATGGAGTGGTTCGGTCTCCGATGCCAGGTCGTATTCTTAGCGTGAATATATCGGTTGGTGACACGGTCAAAAAGGGGCAGCCGATATTTATACTCGAGTCGATGAAGATGGAAAACACCATAGCTTCTTCGATCGATGGGACAGTTACGTCGGTGCATGTCGGGGCTAGCGATTCGGTTCAACATGGCCAAACCTTGGCCGAGATTGCAAAGGGTTAGTTCCAAATGGTTAATGAGCTAAGCACTTTGTGGGCGGGTATAACAGCTTTAATCGAGGAGCCGCGACTGGTCTTGATGTGGTTAATTGCCGGGGGTTTACTTTACGTTGGGGTGGCCAGGAAAAAAGAACCGCTATTACTGGTGCCGATCTCCATGGGAATTCTCTTCGCCAATCTCCCTCTGGGAGAATTGATTCGTGAAAGTGGTGGTGGTGAACCAGCCGGAATATTGAAAACGTTCCAGACCGTTGGGATGGGAACTGACATATTTCCACTGTTGATCTTTTTGGGGGTTGGAGCAGCAACTGACTTCAATCCGATGCTGTCCAACCCCAAGACCTTGTTGCTAGGTGCCGGGGCTCAAGCGGGCGTATTTGTCGCACTTTTTGGTGCTTTGCTCTTGGGTATGACTGATTATTTCGAGTTTGGGCTTCTAGAGGCGTCTTCGATTGGGATCATCGGTGGAGCAGATGGACCAACAACTATTTTTATTGCCACTCGGATGTTGGAGCTCGGGGAATCACTAGCTCACGTGGAAGTTCGGGACATAGTCGGTGCTACCGCGGTTGCGGCATACTCTTACATGGCTCTCGTTCCGATAATTCAACCACCTATAATCAAGCTGTTCACCACTAAAAAAGAACGTTTGATTCGAATGGAATACCCATCCAAACCTGTATCGAAGCGTACACAAGTGTTGTTCCCGGTATTGACCATTATTATTATCGGTGTACTTGTGCCTTCCTCTTCTCCACTGATAGGCATGCTGATGTTGGGCAATTTAATTAAAGTTTCAGGTGTAGTGCCAAGACTGGCTGATGTCTCAGAAAACGCTTTGATGAACGTGGTGATCATAATGTTGGGTTTGGCTGTTGGCGCCACCATGCCAGCCCACATTTTCTTGCAACCTGAAACCATTGGGATCTTTTTCCTAGGCTTGTTCGCATTTATGACCGCGACAGTTGCAGGTATTCTGCTGGCAAAACTCATGAATATATTCTCCAGCAGGAAGATAAATCCGATGATTGGGGCGGCTGGAGTTTCTGCTGTGCCAATGGCGGCGCGAGTTGTACAAGACATGGGTCAGAAAGAAGACCCAGACAACTTTTTACTCATGCATGCGATGGGACCTAACGTGGCAGGTGTCATCGGTACAGCGACAGTCGCGGGTGTACTGCTAACCGTTGTCAAAACTTTACTTTGATCTTGACCTAATACCTATCAACACCAAAAAAACCTTGATAACAGGAGGAACCTAGACATGCCTGACCGTTCGATGAAGGGTGTATATCCAATCCTTTCGGCGCCTATCAATGAAAAAGGTGACTTGGTATTGGAAGATCTTGAGCGACAAGTTGAATGGATGATTACAAAAGGAGTGGATGGTCTCGGGATTGCTGTTGCAACAGAGATTTACAAATTTAACGAAAGAGAACGTGATGAAATACTCAGTACGGTCGTAAAGGTTAATAACGGGCGCGTGAAAATCGTGATGAATACAGGTGGGGAAAGTACCGATGTCGCAATTTTCTTGTCTAAGAGAGCTGAAGAGCTCGGCGCAGATGCGTTGATGATTCGTCCTACATCTTTTATTCCTGTGCCGGCTTCGGAAAACATCGAGTATTTCGGCCGAATTGCTGAATCTGTATCTCTTCCGATTTTTCTGCAAGACCAGGGTACAGCGCAGGTTCCACCGGCGATGGCAGTACAGTGTGCGAAGAGGCACGAGAATCTTTGTTATATCAAAGTTGAGACCCCACCTACTCTGCCGAGAATGGGTGAAACTTACGAGCTAGCTAAAGGTACTGGGCTCATCTTGTTTGGTGGAGCCGGTGGTGCATTTGCCGTGGAAGAGTTTAAGCGCGGTTCGGTCGGTACGATGCCTGGATCAACATTGCCAGATATGTTCGTAAGGGTTTGGAATCATTTCCAGGCGGGTGATGAAGATGCAGCTAATTTAGAAATGCGCCGTCATGCTCCGTTAATACAGATGTTGGCCCAAGGGCAGGGATTTGCTGGTTGGATATACAAGCACATCATGGTCAGGCGGGGGATTTTCTCTCCAGGTTCGGATTTTGCAAGGCATCCTGCACTCAAACCGGATCCAGATCATTTCAAAGAAATTGATGGTTTATTAGAGAGCTTGGATTTGGTGGGTAAATAGTCAAACATGGCAAAAGTGATCAAGGTAGTTTCAAAAAGGATAATACCAAGCTTAAAAATGTTGGGCGAGAATAGAATTTGTCCTTGTGTGAAAATGCCA
>CAJWJL010000041.1:0-14952 GCA_913042135.1 uncultured Chloroflexota bacterium
GTCTGATGTTCGGACACGGCGGATCGGTCCGTGACCCTTACTTCACAATGAAGCTTTACCAGTCAGCATCAGTAAACATTCCTGGTGGTCACCAGGTTAACTTCTACCACTGGGAAAACGAGCGGTGGGACGAACTTACTGACGAAGTAGCGAAGACTCACCCTGACGACATCGACAAGATGCAGGAACTGTGGCATGAAGCCATGGAAATCTGGATCGGTGAACTTCCGGACGTACCAGTCCTCGAGTTCTACCACCGTATCGTCATGAGTGAGAAGCGCTGGACAAATTGGCCTCTAGGTGGACAGACCGACGGTTACGTGAACGAGGCCTCTTGGCACCTCACGTGGGGTATGGTTCTGCATGCACTTACGGCTAAGTAGCGAGACTCTAGTAGTTTTTGCTACTTGAGATAAATGACGCGAACGGAGTGCCCCGCCAATTTGGCGGGGCACTCCTAGTTAACGACAACTTTGAAATGGTGCGTTAGGTTATCCTTCAGTTTATGCATCAATCTGTAATAAAACTGAGAACATCATCTGATTCAAAATCGGGGTCGGGTTGTCTTTGGAACTTACGTTTTTCCCAAAGATTCCTATTTGTAGTGCTGCTTAGTACGCTACTTTTATCTTTTGGGTGTAGCTCGGAGCAACAACCATCGGTCGATGGTGAGTCAGTTGACGAAGAGGGCCTACGGCTCATAACTCGACCGGGTGCCATATACACCATTGATGATCTTGTAGCTGTTGGTTATAAGAAAAACAAGCAGTTCGAGGTGGATCAGGTTCCAGGCGCAAATGATATTTGGTACGGCTTTTTTCAACAGAAAGATATTGAGGTCCGTTTTTATGATTCGCACGCTTCGGCTCTAGAATTTGGGGTTGAGCCGGCTGAAGAGGTGATTGCCAAAAAAGCCGGTCAGCGTGATTTTTTGATACCTGTGGTCAACCTATATCCTGCATACGCTGTGGTTGGGAATACAGTTATGCTGTGTGAACGCCAACTTTCCACATGTGAGGCGTTGATTGAATCACTGAACTGAATGTCGCGAATGAAATTGTTCGTTAACCGAAAAGCCCGGCCATCAAGAGGCCGGGCTTTTCAGTTAATGTGTTTGCTTACTGATGTTATACAGGTTCTAAGAGAGCCAGTAAGTTATTGCAATTCTCAAACGCCTGGGAAGACTCATCTCCTTCGCAGAAAAGAATCATGTTTCCACGAATGACGTATTCAAGATACCGAGCAGAATATGAACAGCCTGAATGAGGGGTACCGGCTGCCCTGCTGCATTTTCTGCGGTCTTTTTCACCCTCTTCCCACAGAACTTCATCACCGATCACTACCGCATCATCGCCAGTTATCGAGTCGGCGTAGAGTGTGCCTTGTTCGATTGCATCCTCATGTGTGGCGTAGAAGCGGACTTCATAGTCAAGTTTGTTGTAGATAACATTTCTCGCATCAGTCGCACCCGGAAGCTCATCAACGTCGTATTTCTTGACGATCTTGACTCCGGAGGGTTTTATACTTTCTATGTCTTCGATTGTGTAGGCGCGTTCACCCGCAAGCACACGTTGGATGGATGACTCAGCCTCACTGTTGGAACTGCCGCCACATGCGGAAGTTAATGCAATGATGAGCGCTAATACCCATCCGATTAAAAACGTTGTAATTGGTCGATTTAAAGCGGATTGGTTCGACATCACCTATTGCACCACTGACATTAAGTCAGCACATGCCTGATGCGATGTAATGGAGTCTTTTCCTTGGCACATCATGATCATGTTGCCAACAACCACGTAGTCAAAGTACTTCGGATTGTCACATTTTCCAGAATGATGACCACCATTCCCCGCGCATTGTCTGCGATCTTTAAGTCCCTCGTCCCATCGTTGGATATCTTTAAGAATGGTAGCATTAGCTCCGGTGGCTTCATCGGCGAAGTCTACTCCGGTGCTCATGGCTGTCGCGTGGTCCGGGTAGAAGCGTACCTCGTACTCAACTCTTGCGTAAGGGTCAGTACCGTAAAAGCCATAGATTGCGGCGATCGCGTCGTCTAGGCCTTCGACATCGTAGTCGTCATCCAGTTTGAAGTTGGTCGCGTTTTTGATGTCATCAGCAGTGTATATGCGGTCCGTATCATCGATTTTTGCGATAGGTCCGTCCGATTCTGAAACCTCTCCATCTCCACCACTGCCACATGCGATCGCAACAACTGCTAACGCTATTACCGCGAACAGCAGAAACGGCAACTGGAACGTGCCACTCTTTCTCTGTTTCATAAGAAGCTCCCCGTTATAAGCGCGAAACCCACCGCAATCGTAGTGTTGAAAAATGTAACGTGCGGTAGGTACGTCCAATATACCTTTTTATGGCTCGCTAGTCATCTCGTAATATTTCGATACTGTCATTATGCACCGTTCCCGCGCAACAGTGAGATTAATGGAGCACAGTGGTCAAGTGCGTGTTCCGAAGTTCTTCCTTCGCAAAGTATTACCACGTTACCGAAGATTACATAATCCCCGTACCGAGGGTTTTGGCTTCCTCGAGATCCTCCTCCGACGATCATTCTTCTATCTCGTACCCCTTCGCTCCATAGTGCATCGTTTGAGCTAAGTGATGCGTTTGCCCCTGAGGCATCTTCAGCAAATGGTGTCCCTTGTTCCACTGCTGACTTGTGGTCAGGATAGATGCGTATTTCATAATTCAAGCTGTTTAAACCAGGTGGGCTCCAGAATCCAACATAAGCAGCTTCGGCTCCTGTGAGGCCGTCGACGTCATATGTTTTTCCCCGCTTCCAGCCGGCGTTTTCTAAATCTTCTATGGTTAGGACTCTATCGATGTTTTCAATTTTTGCAACCGACGATTTCAACTCAGCCACTTCAGAATTTGAAGTGCATCCTAAAATGACCGAGGCGGGAAATAGGGTTGGTAACATTAAAAAACTAATGAAAATCGCCCTTGTATTACTCATTTGCTATCAATTCGGTTGCCAGTAATCCGCATCGCTCGACAGACTGGGTTTTATCTGCACCCTGACAGAGCATAACGACATTGCCGAATATGGCGTAACTACCGAATTTCGAACAGATTCCACTTCGAGCACCACCGCCGACTCCACTGCCACAGGCCATTCGTCGATTCTTTACTCCTTCCTTATAGGTTGCATCGCTTTTGCTCAAAATAGCTGTTTCGCCAGAGCCTTCGATGGCTGGCGCTGTACCGAGATCGACTGCCTCCTGGTGCGATTTGTAAAACCGTACTTCATATTCGTAAGGATCACCACCTGGTATCCGCAAGAATCCATAGCTGACGTCTGAAGAGCCTGTGAGGCCTTCAGTTGAGTAATTACTAGATTCTTTGAATGTTGTCTGGAGCAAGTCATCTAATGTGAAGACTTGCCCGGGATCACTTATTTGCGAGAAGTTTTCTTCTTCGTTTGCAGCTGACGCACAGGCGCTGACAGCAAAAAGCAAGAGTACCAGCGATACGAGTTTCAGCAGTTGTTTGTGTAAATGTTGTGCTATCCAAATGTTCAATGATTCCGTCTCCAAAAAAGTTGTGATTAGCGTACCAAATATTATGGTTGGAACCGACAGGAACGATAAACTCTTTTGGTGAGGACTGGCCCCATGTGTTATTCGATTGCCAATACAGTTCATTTTCACTGAGGGGCCGTTGTCTCACACTTGGGTGTTTTTTTCAGGGTTAGTATTTACTGACTTGGGAAATCGAACCTCTTGAGCCCCGTGGCATTTTAGTTTTCGGAGGAGTTGAATATTGCATATTCTGATAACTTCGGCGGCGTCAGCGACAGCCCATGTCATAGCTGACTCACTTGCTGATAATCATATGATCCGCCTGACTGATCTTTCGCACAATGCAGACGGTGAAATGATTGCTAATGATCTTGACCATGGGCGTTTGACTGATGATCTGGTGTCGGGTGTTGACGCGATTATCAATATCGGTTTCGAGGGCCAGACTGGCACAGATACCCATTTGATGGATTATCACACGCGGTGTGCTTACAACCTTCTCTATGCTGCGGCTGGTGCTGGTGTATCGCGATTTATCAATATCAGCACCCTGCGCTTATATGAAAACCATGAAGAAAATCTTGTAGTCACGGAGCGCTGGCGTACCGATCCATCTGCCGAGGATGTCGCTATTTTAGTAGCGCACATGACCGAAGTAGTTTGTAAAGAATTCGCCAGGGATAGGCTGATTGATGTGGTTAATCTTAGATTTGGTTGGCCGTTTGTTGAAACTGTCTTGCCAGATTCTTCTCATACGGCCATTACTACACATGGTCTGGTAGCTGCAACCGTAGCTGAGTCTTTGCTCTGTGATCAACTCGCGCCCTGGCAGGATGTCCACGTGCAATCACCAGTAAAGCATCAGCGGTTTATTACTACTACAGCAGCAAGAATATTTCCAAACTTAGCAGATAGGTTAGCACTGTGAAAATTTTGATACTTGGTGGAAATGGAATGCTTGGTCCATGGGCAGTTCGTGCAATGAAAGGCCGGCATGAAATATTGCTGACGGATATCAATGAACCCCACCCCGACTATAAGGGTGATTACCTTCAACTTTCTGTAGCTGATGTCGATGGTGTGGTCAAAGCCGCTGAGGGCATGGATGTGATTGTCAATTTGTCTGTTTTGAGACCACATAGGCAGCTTGCCTTTGACGTGAACACGATGGGTAATTACGCCATGATGGTTGCTGCTAGGGAACACGGAATCAAACGTGTAATTAACTCTGGACCTCACTATCAAATGGCTGGGGAGCAGTATGAGAATTGGGATTTTGATTTGAATCCTGACATGCCACCTGCGGCAGGCACACGTCTTTACGCTCACACAAAGGCTCTAGGTCAGGAAGTGTGCCGAGTGTTTAGTCAGCGCCACGGGATACAGGTGATAACTCTTTTGTATTACAACATGAAGCATTCTTGGGATCTTAGTGGCATGGAGCCAGGAGGACCTCAGTATCACCAAGATATGATTCCCTACAGTACGGCGTGGCCTGATTGTGGTACGGCAGTGCAGGCTGCTGTGGAAGTTCCGGAAAATCGTTTGGCCACTCGTTGTGAGACATTTTTCGTTTTTCCGGACTTGCCTCATGGAAAATTCAACAATGAAAAAATCAAGCGGGTTTTGGGCTGGAAACCGAGATACCAAGTCGAGGGATTGTGGAATAAGGAGTTTCGCACTCCCCCTGACAATCTACATGGAGCGTTTTAAGGTACCTGTTCCAGGATAGGCGAATAGATTTTATATGTAGAGCTTAATCGGTTTGCCTACAGGTCTTTGATCTCGCTGACGATTTTCTCTACAGAGTTTTTGGCATCGCCGAAAAGCATTTGAGTTTTTTCCAGAAAAAACAGTTCGTTTTGTACTCCTGCGAAACCTGATGACATTGAACGTTTCATCATGATCACAGATTGAGCCTCGTCAACATTCAAGATTGGCATCCCGTAGATAGGGCTTGATTTGTCGCTGCGAGCAGATGGATTAGTGACGTCATTGGCACCGATGACCACAGCGACGTCTGTACTACGAAACTCACCATTGATTTCGTCTAGATCCTTTAATTCATCATAAGGAACATTTGCTTCTGCAAGAAGAACGTTCATATGACCTGGCATGCGTCCCGCGACGGGGTGAATAGCGTATCTAACGGTAATTCCTTTGAGTTTAAGCAGATCAGCCAGTTCTCTTACCTGGTGTTGTGCCTGTGCCACTGCCAGTCCATAACCAGGTACAAAAATTACTGATTGTGCATAGGCCAACATCATAGCGGCGTCCTCAGGCAATATCGATGTGACTGGGCGCTCGTCATCCCCAACTGTGCCCGTGGCTCCGTCTTCAACGCCGAATCCGCCGAGCATTACGTTCATAAGTGACCTGTTCATTGCTTTGGTCATAATTCTTGTCAGAATTAGTCCTGATGCTCCAACAAGTGAACCTGCGATTATGAGGATGTTGTTTCCTAGAACAAATCCTGTGGCAGCCCCGGCAATGCCTGAATAGGAGTTTAGCAAAGCTATAACCACTGGCATGTCCGCTCCGCCGATTGGAATTACTATGAGAATTCCTAACGCCACAGCCATTATGGCTGCAGCTAAAAATGTGCTGATCGAAGGGTCTATGACGAACCATACTGCCGAGGCGATCATGCTGAGTAGTAAGAAAATATTTATAACGTTTCGAATCGGAAGTAACAACGGCCTGGTAGGCACAACACCTTGGAGCTTTCCGTATGCAATGAGGCTGCCAGTCAGAGTTGCACCACCTACGATGACGCTCGCCATGATTGTTACCGAAACATCTTGTGGTATTAATTCGTCTAGATCGATTAGGCGTATTAATTCTCCGGCTGCCACAACAGCGGAAGTTGCTCCACCTAAACCATTGAAAATTGCCACGAGTTGCGGCATGGAAGTCATTTGGACTTTTCTGGCAGAGTAGGCACCAATACCAGAACCTATGATTACACCAACTAGAATCCACTCCCATGATGCAATGTCATTGCTGATAACTGTTGCGAGTACTGCCAATAACATTGCAAGTGCGGATAATCTGTTCCCGTTTCGGGCTGTGGCAGGGGAACCAAGACGCTTCAGCCCCAGGATGAAAAGAATCGCCGAGACTATATAGGCGATGCCCGCTGCGTTTAAATCGAATAATGCCTCGGTGCTCATGAGTTGTTTCCGTCGGAACGCTTGAACATTTTCAACATTCGGTCAGTGACCATGAATCCGCCGACTACATTGATCATTGCTAACCCAACCGCGATTGCTCCTAGTATTTGACTTATCAACCCATCTGCTTTGCTGGCGACAAGTAAAGCTCCCACGATCACGATGCCGGATATAGCGTTAGATCCGGACATTAATGGTGTGTGCAGCGTTGGCGGAACCTTGGTAATTACTTCATAACCAATGAAAATCGCAAGTACGAATACAGTTAGCGCTACTATCAGCGTTTCAAGATCAAACATCTACTCCAAAACTCCCTTCATCTCGCTTCAGGATTTTGCTGTCGAGGATTGAGTTCAATAGTTGGCAAAATTTCACGAGTTGAATTTATGTCGAACTTCCCCAAGATGCACGAGGCAGGTCGCATCTATGACGTCATCCTCTAAGTTTAAATTCAGCGTTCTATCTTTTTTGTCGATGATCAGATCCAGCAACGCCATAACATTCCTCGAATAGAGTTGGCTTGAATGAAATGGCATTGAACTTGGCACGTTTATTGGTCCATGGATAGATACGCCGTTCATATTAATGATCTTTCCCGGTGTTGTACCTTCGACGTTTCCTCCAGATTCGGCAGCAAGGTCGATCACTACACTACCTGGCCGCATCGCCTCGATCATTTCTGTTGTGATTAATATCGGTGCAGGCCGCCCAGGGATTGCAGCGGTTGTGATCAGTGCATCTACGTCGGCAAGATGTTCCTTGATGAATAAACGTTGACGATGTTGCTCGTCTTCGGTCTGCTCCCTTGCATAACCCCCAGATCCCTCAGCATCTTCAGATTTTGGTGGGTAGATAAATTTAGCGCCCAGGCTTTCTACCTGTTCGCCAGCTGCGGCTCGTACGTCAAAAGCTTCTACAATTGCGCCTAGACGACGCGCCGTGGCTATTGCTTGCAGTCCTGCGACGCCGGCGCCCAGAACTAAGATTTTTGCTGGGGGGATTGTTCCCGCTGCCGTCATCATCATAGGTAAATATTTACCTAAGGCATTCGCAGCAAGGAGAGCGGCTTTGTAGCCCGATATTGATGCTTGTGATGATAGGGCGTCCATTCGCTGTGCTCGAGCGATGCGCGGAACTAATTCCATTGCGATAGCCGTGGCACCCGCTGATGCAAGAATTGACATATTTGAGGCATCGTTGCGGGCGTTGAACATACTCACTATCAGGCACCCAATTTTTAGCGCATTTATTTCATCGGCTGTCGGCGGTTGGACATGAACGAAAACATCAATCGATTTGCTCACTTCGATTGCTGGTACTGTTTTCGCACCCGCTTTTGCATACGCTTGATCCGTAAATCCTGCAGCAATGCCGGCGCCGTTTTCTATGAAGACCTCGTGGCCTGTTTTAACTAGTCGTTCGACCGTCTCCGGAACAAGCGCTACGCGGGACTCATTGGAATCGGACTCCCGCAAGGCACCAATCTTCATCCATTACTCCGATCGAGGCTAATTGGCTGCCGAGTATTCCCTGATTTTATATGCCAATAGCGTGTACTTGAAATAAAAAAAGCGTGAATAAATAGAATTTAGGGTCGTACTTTGGTGCGGTCTAATGTGAGGTAATTTATGGTGGTCATACTGTGTGTAACCACCTGCTTGGCTCTTAGCCAGTTTTGATAAAGGAAAAAGCGATGTATCTGATCAGACGTGTATATGAAGTTAAGCCCGGGTTGGCCCGAAAGGTAGCGTCCCTTGTACAACGACAAGGTGATATTTATACAGCGGCTGGACAACGCTCTAAAGTGCTTGTGTACTTCAATGGTGGCACAGTTCCCGGGCACAACAATCGAGTGTATATGGAGTGGACTGATGAAACAATTGAATCTCCTATGAGGGAAGGTTTGGATCTCCCCAAAGAAGCTCTCCAAATTGGAGCAAATGTTCGTGAGCTTATTGAAGATCAATACATAGAATTCTTTGAGATGATGATTCCAGCTAAGATGCAAGAGGAATAAATAGCTATTGTCAGCAAGTCCGATTAGAAAGCAGCGTGTGTAATTTGAAGATCAAAGAGATAACCGCTTTTCCAATACGAATCCCTCATGGGCATGATGTAGAAGAAGGGAAAGAGCGTCCTCCAGTAATTGATTTTGGAGATTATTTTGTTGATGAACAGGCGTTTACGTCAATCTATTCTAAGCACCATGAAACAACTGTAATCAAAATTGAGACCGATACAGGAGTTGTCGGTTGGGGCGAGGCACAGTCTCCTGTGTCTCCTCGTACAACTCAAGTTATTGTCGAGGATCTCGTGCGTCCTTTGATTCTAGGACGAGATCCATTCGATATCGAGGCAATCTGGACACGTAATTACGGAGCGATGCGTGAACGTGGCCATCCGACCGGTTTTTACGTCGATGCTATTGCCGGCACGGATATAGCACTTTGGGACATAGTGGGTAAAGTGGTTGGTAAGCCAGTTCATAAATTGGCTGGAGGCCGTTATAGAGACAAAGTCTTGCTTTACGCAGGTATCGGAGGTACCGATCCTGAAAAAGTCGCAGATATGGCTGAGGAGCATGTGGGTTACGGATACAAAGCACTCAAGTTGCACCTGCTTTTGGATGCAGAGGGTGTTGCTGAAATCGCCCGTGCCGTCCGTAAACGTGTAGGTCCCAGCATTATGCTGATGTGCGATGTTCACATGCGGCAGTCTGTTACAAGCGCTATTAAGCTTGGAAGAGATCTTGAGAAACTTGACTTCACTTGGCTAGAGTCACCGTTGGTCCCGGACGATATACCTGGGGCCGTGGCACTTTGTGAGGCACTTGATATGGCTGTGGCAATAGGGGAATGGAGTCGTACCCGATATGAAATGCGTGAGGCCTTCGAAAGGCGCGCATATGACGTCGTGATGCACGATATAGCTCGCACTGGGATTACAGAAGGTCATCGAATAGGTACGATTGCTGATACTTACAACATTCCTGTGGCACCCCATGTGGGCGGCGGAGGAATACTGTCTGTTGCGGCTACTGTCGAGTACTCAGCATCTTGCTCAAATTTTATGATCATGGAGCATTCACACCATGCCAACGACTTCAAGAATGCTATTACATCAATTAACTATGGTGCTACCAACGGTTATTTTGAAGTGACTGATAAGCCGGGACTGGGCATAGAGATCGATCAGTCGTTAGTTGAGAAATACCTGGTCAGCTAGCAAAGGTTTTTCGACAGGTCAGGAGGCAACGTGGCTGATTATGAACCACCATATGTTTTGGCGGTAGATGTCGGCAGTTCAGCAGTCAAGGCAGGGCTCTTTGATTCGCAGGCGCGCAGTGTCGAAGACACAGAGGTGTCGATTGCCCACAAACAACGAGTCGCGTCTGACGGAACATCTGAAGAAGCTGCTGGGCAGATTCTCAGAGCAACTGAAAACGCGATGGACCTAGTATTGGAAAAAGCAGGGAGACTCGCCGATGAAATTGTTGGGGTCGGATTCGACTGTATGGCAAGTACTGTGCTAGGGGTGGACGCTGAAGGCACCCCTGTGACTCCCGTTTATACGTACGCAGACACCCGATCTGCATACGACGTTGAACGACTTAAAGAAGAACTTAACGTTCCGATTATTTATGACCGTACAGGTACTAATCAGCATACTTCATATCTTCCAGGTCGAATTCGCTGGTTGCGAAGAACTAATAAGGAACTTGCTGTTAATATCGATAGATACGTAGACGTTTCAACGTATATGTATTCGCGTTGGTTTGGACGACAAAACATTAAGGCGAGCTACTGTGTTTCATCGTGGAGCGGATTGCTCAATCGACACGATCTCGATTGGGATCACGGGCTACTGGGGCGACTAGGTATAGATGCAACTAGTCTCCCAGAACTGGCACCATGGAATGAATACGAGACAGGGTTAGCTGCAGAATACGCCAAACGTTGGCCGTTTTTAGCGCAGATTCCATTTTTTCTTGCTGTGGGCGACGGAGCTGCAGTTAACGTTGGAACGGGATGCATTGATGACACCAAGGTGGCATTAACGGTGGGAACGACGGGCGCAATGCGAGTCCTGAGCGAAAACCCGACTCCTGAAGTTCCGACAGGTCTTTGGGCGTACAGACTAGGAGCAAACCGAACTCTCTTAGGAGGCTCATTTTCTGAAGGTGGCAATGTGGTTCAATGGGCGCTTGATAATTTGAATTTGCCCCCTATAACCGATTTGAATCAAGAATTGATCAAACTTGAACCTGCTGGCCATGGAATTAGTGTTTTACCTTTTATAGCTGGTGAACGAGCAACTGGATGGTCGACATCAGCATCTGGTGTTTTCGAGGGCATACGTGTTTCTACTAAACCGATAGAGATTCTCCAGGCATTGTTGGAGTCAGTTGCATATCGCTTTGCACTCGTAGGTGATCTTTTATTACCCGGTGTGAAGTCTGGTTACCAGATGATTGCCAGCGGCGGGGCAATCCAGAGTTCTCCGTGGTGGCTGCAAACAATGTCTGATGTCTTAGGCGTACCTGTTGGAGTATCCGCTGAACACCAGGACACTAGTCGCGGGACGGCCATACTTGCGTTGCATGCTCTGGGAATTTGGGACACACTAGACACATTCCCAGCTAAAATTGCCGATACTTATCAGCCTAGCCCTGAACATGTCGGTGCTTACGCAAACGCACGGGAACGCCAGTCAGTGTTATATAGCCGGTTGCTTGGGTGATTCACTCAGCCGAACGACCTGGTTCATCCGAATGACGTTCCACTCTTTCTGAGATAATCGACCCCATTTGCTGCCTTACTTCAAAGATCAATTCATCAGGTGGAGCGATGTCCTCAGGCGCCATTTCTGCCTCATGTACCCACTCCCAGAGATCTTCCAAGGTTTCGCGTAATTCTTTTGTAGTCATCAACTGTGTGTTGATTAATGGATAATGAGGAGGTGCAGGATATTCGTTATGCGTCATGTTAACGGTCCGATTTTTTCACAGCGTGTCCGCCAAAGCCATTCCTCATTGCAGCAAGCATCTTCCCTCCCAACGGGTCATTCTGTCTTGACCTGAACCTCATCTGTAGTGCTGCTGAAATAACTGGTGCTGGCACGGCGAGCTCCACTGAGGTTTCCACGGCCCAACGTCCTTCCCCTGAATCATCTACGTATGAACTTAATGACTCTAAACCCGAATCTTTTTCTAATTCTGTAGCTGTCAGGTCAAGCAGCCATGACCGTATCACGCTCCCTCGGGTCCAATTTTCGGCTATGGCGGCGATATCAAGATTGAATTCTGTTTTTGCCGTCAATAGTTCAAAGCCTTCGGCATATGCCTGCATTAATCCATATTCGATACCGTTGTGAATCATTTTGACGTAGTGTCCAGATCCACTTGGGCCGACGTAAAGATCACCTTCCGAATTATCAGGTGCCAGTGTCCGGAAAATGGGTCGGTTACGGTCGTACGCTTGCCGATTCCCTCCAATAGTCAGACAGTATCCATTACTTAATCCCCATATACCCCCACTGGTTCCGGAATCTAGGAAATCGATACCATTTTGACGTGCATGTTCGGCACGGCGAATTGATTGTTTGTAGTTAGAGTTCCCTCCATCAATCAATGTGTCACCGGTGTCCAGAATCTCTATAAGATCGTTTAAAGTGTTCTCTGTAATGTCACCTGCGGGAACCATTACCCAGACAGTTCTTGGTGGATCTAGCTGACTGATAACATCTGAAAGTGATTCTGCGGCTGACGCTCCTTTTTCCGTTAAAACCGCGACCGCTGAATCGTTGGAATCATATGCGACTATGTGATGGCCGCCACTGATCAGCCGCTCTGCCATGTTTCCACCCATCCGCCCCAGTCCAATCATTCCAAGTTTCATTTAGAATCTCCCTGCACTAAATTCCGATATAACAGTTATGTATTCGGAAAATACCACAGGATCTCTGCATTTAGTAACGATCGAGATTCTTTTTGAGCCGGTGCTACTTTCGAGTCGATGTGGCGGGAATTGTGACTGTCCACTCACCATCAGCAACAATAGCTAAGGCATACAATCCTGGCTCTAGTCCAAACACATAGTCTTTAGAGAAATTGATTAATCTGTTTCCGGACCAGCTTCCGGCGTTGTCCACCATCATTTCAGTGTGGCTTCCGTCGGATTTCAGCAAGTAAGCTTGGAAAATTTTTGTGCCCGTATGTTCCATGCTGAGTTTGAAGTTTCCTGAGGGGAAGTCGATCCACTTAATTACGCCTTGGCCCGAACTCTTCCAATCTACGGGTGGCTGCTTGCCCCCAGGTGGAATGCCCTGCAGTAGATCAACAGTCCATGGACCATCGGCGGTAACCTCAATTGAAACTTTACCGGGTTCGAGTAGCTCAAATATGCTTTCTTCCGATAGGCCTTCTTTTCCTTCACCGGGATCGCCGCTGAAATCAGAAGCTTTATATACCGAATGCGCTACGGAACCCGCAAACTTCCCTGTCTCGTTGAAACTGACCTGCGTAGCCTCTTCTCCAACTATGCTCACTCCGAAATCCCCAGAGCCTTCGTGTGCACTACGTATGATGAGCACCCCGCTTTCGAGGATTACATCGTTGAGCGTTGTATCACCAGAACCACTGTAGGATTCGATGCCTGGTTCCACAGCGGATTCACTATCCGAAGAACCTTGTTTTTGGGATGAAATTTCGACTAAGGGAAACTGTTCTTTGACAGCAACTTCTGCTTCGCCACCTGACATTACCGATTGTAGTATCAGTATCAAAATAATTAATACGGTTATCGCCAGAATCCACTTAACCTTTTTACCCATGCGAAATTTACTCCTAAGCGCCTTTGGACCTCTGCGCTACTACACATTTTAACCTGCCCCAAAGATTTGCGTTGTTTGCATATGATCTTTAGGTATTCGGTCGATGTTAATTTACATATTTAGCGCACTCGGTGTCTTTTTTCTTTTCCCACGGGTTTATATAGGTTTCTTAGAAAACAGGGGAAGCTGTTCGTGACTGTTCAAATAACTCACTCATATCTATCAGATGGTTTGCTATGGATCGGATAGCTTCATCTCGTCCGATCCTGCCTTTATTGAAATCGACTAAGTGATGGTAGTAGGCGCCTGGACCGATTAGCAGGCCGTCGACTCCATCGGTTTGTGCGGCAAGTCGCGTGATGTGTTTTTCGTCCGCAGTCAGGTCGTTGACGTTTCTAGTTGAGAAATCATGTGATGTGGAGAGTAGCACTCTACTTTGGCGACCATCTATATGCGCTTGAGCTGCGAGTGTTGCTGTGGAGGATTCAATACCCTTTGGATCGAAGGCCCAAAATGCAGAATTAATTCCGGCATCTTGAAATTGCTGTATCGATTTCACGAGCAAGTTAGCACGAGCTTTCATTGAGTTGCCAAAGTTATCAATTTGGGCTGTTGTTGGAGTACTATCGAGTTCTACGATCAGCCGGATTGATTCTTGTCGGGTACTGCCTGACAAGGCCTCTAATTGTTTCAGGAGTTGTTTGCGAGTATCCGGAGGGCTATCAGGATTGAAGCTGAGCTGTATACCGATATAGTCAACGAATAAATGCTTCACCGTTTCCAAGCCGCTTCCCGGTGATGCGGAAGTGGCTATTGACATTGCTTTCGCCCGGAGCAAAACGGACTCGCCAAGATCACCGTCCGCCCATATGGCAACACTGGAAGTGGGAATCCCTTGTCTGACTGCGGTCCTGACCCCTTCGAATACAACGCGTTTCAGGTCCGCTGCCTGCTCACGGTCCTCCGATGAGGGCTTTCCCTTGATAGCGAGGACATCTGCATACAAGTCAACCCGCTCATCGAGTGCGAGGACAAAAAAAGGTAGTGGCTCTTTTATTGAGCTGGTCAAATGCTCAACCGTTCTTTTTTGTGAACTCTATTCGAAACTTTCGTGTATCCCATATTCGAGTTTTTCGATTACTTTGTCATCCAATCGAAATTGATTAACATCCTGTCCATGTTGCGACATGGCATCAAAATCACCTTCTGCAAGCGCTCTAGTTAACTCTCCGAAGGTGTAACTGGTGTTAGGCACAGGCAAATCATCGTATTTCCCTGACACGAAGCACAGAACTGACAAGTTATTTGGCCCCCCTTTGTAAAGTTGTCCGATTGAGTGCAGGTAACGAGGTCCGTAACCGAAAGTAGTTGCAACTCCTGTTTTCTCTGAGATGACCGCGCGTAATTTCATA
>CAJWJL010000042.1:0-14468 GCA_913042135.1 uncultured Chloroflexota bacterium
AACTCGTGCCGGTATTGTAGGACGGCATTGTCCCTGAATAATGCAACATGACCGAAAGTACTTTAAAGCGTATCCACTGTAAGGCTACTAGGCCCCACTCCTGCTAGCGGGGGCCACAAGTGCATAAATACGCCCATACGCTTCTGGTGGCGTCTTCCAAACAGGAATAATATAGCGGTATGAATCGGCGCCACTGCCGACAGATGGTGGATAAGCAATAATGTCTTTTTACGTTACGGTGACAACAGACCGAGCGCAATGCTAACTCAACTCTATTTGATCGTAGACCCGATGTGCAGTTGGTGCTGGGGCTTTCGATCTTCATGGCAAACATTCCTAGCAGAGCTGCCCCCATCGGTGATAGTTAAGGATTTGATGGGAGGTCTTGCACCGGATTCTCATGAGCCAATGGACGCACAAACCCAAGCCTATGTTCAAAATGCCTGGCGGGCAGTTGCTGAACGGACCGGAGCCAAGTTTAATTATCAGTTCTGGGATGTTTGTGAGCCTCGCCGTTCCACCTATCCGGCATGTCGTGCGGTGATCTCCGCTGGCCTGCAATCCACGAGCGCACGAACACGATATTTCGAAGCAGTTCAACAGGCCTATTATCTGGAGGCCAGGGATCCATCGCATACTGCTACATTAATTGCTCTCGCTGGTGAAATTGGTCTAGACAGTGCCCAGTTCCAAAAAGACCTTGACAGTTTTACTGTCCAAGAGGCATTTGGCGAGGAGTTGGCCCAAGTACGTGCCTTTGGAGTAACGGGATTCCCCACTGTATTTTGGCACCAACAGGATGCGATTGGTGGAGACCGGACAGGGTTACTGAGTGCGGGTTTTGTTGACGTAAATATCCTTCGTGAAAATTGGCTCAGATTGACAAATTGAGACTCAATGATGACTGTACAATTTAAGGTGGGGTGTTGGGAGTGAGTTAACCGCTTTTGGAATATCTCCCGATAAATTATCCTCAAGGAAACTGATCATCGGAGGAAGTAGACGACCATGACACCAAAAGAAGTTGTTCTGAGTGGATATCAATTATTTGCAGAAGGAGATGTGGAAGGTCTGAGCAAAATAAACCACGAACACGCACTGTTTAAGGTTAACGGTGACCACAGGCGGTCAGGTGAATATAAAGGGTTTGCTGATTTTAGAGATAATTTTCTAGCGCATATTCCAAATGATTTTCCAAGCTTCAATTTAGAAATCAAACATGTTGTCGCCGAGGGTGACCGTGTACATGTTTTTGTAAAGTACACGGCAGATAACTTAAACGCCCATAGCGTTCACATATTTCTAGTGGAAGACGGACTACAAAAAGAGTTCACGATTTTTGACGACTCCCAAAAAATAGCGGTGGCACATGGCGACTAAAATATTTACCTGTTAACCTAGTCTCTCCACCAATTCCTCCGTGGAGCCATCGTTCAACACAAGGCTTGTACTAAATCCGATTTAAGTCCTTCTGGCACATGAATAGGGCAATGACCCAGATTCGACCAAAGTATGTCCGAGAATCCCCAAAATGGATTGTTTCAAACGTTTTTGACTTTGCCTGGGTTTTGGCGTATTTCTTTGTGTCAGAGTACGATAGTGGTCATCGGAGACCGACACTCTGAAGACCACCATGGCGAAGAAACTCTCCAGCCAGGCTTTCGTCGTCACCGGCACTCTTCAAGGTTACTCAAGGGCCAAGGCGAAAAAAGAGATTGAAGCCTTATGCAGCAAAGTCTCGGTCTGGAACGACTGCTACACACCTTTGAATACAAAGAGCTAAATTGTGGCACGACTGGGATCTAAATAAGAGGAGAAACACTATGACTGCTGTAATTTCTGGTATTAAGACGACGCCGGTTTTAGTGCCTTTCAGGCGGCCACCGGTTACGGCCAGTGGTTCCGTCAATGAATTTCCTCTTGTTCTGCTGGATCTGGAGACCGATGCCGGGCTGATCGGACGTGCTTATCTGTTTGCATTTAAGAAATCTATGTTAAAGCCGACCATAGCTTGTGTGGCTGCGATCGAAGAACTGGTACAGGGTATGAAAGCTGACCCCGAGCAGGTTGACCCAGAGCTGCGACGGCGGCTTCGACTGCTGGACATTCACGGGATCCTCGGCCAGGTGCTGGCGGGGTTGGACATGGCACTCTGGGACATAAGGGCCAAATCTGAAGGGCTTCCGTTAGCTGCAGTTTTAGGGCAGCAACGCGATTACCTACAAACTTATAGCAGTTGTGGCCTTTGGCTTGGAAAGGATGGGCCAGAGAAGCTTGCAGACCAGGCGCAGGAGTTGCTTGCTGAGGGTGGCTTCAGCGCGGTCAAGCTGCGACTGGGTTATGAGTCTTTCAAAGATGATCTCGCCGCAGTTCGCGCAGTCAAGCGCAGTTGCGGCGATACGGTCGATGTGATGAGCGACTTCAATCAGGGGCTCGATAAAGATGAAGCGCTTCTTCGTTGTCAGGCGCTGGACGGAGAGGGGTTGTATTGGATCGAGGAGCCTGTCCGCTATGATGATTACCACGGCTCGGCCGAGATCGCAGCCGCTGTGGAAACACCGATTCAGACGGGTGAAAACCTGCTCAACCCGCTTGAATTTCAGAAAGCTCTGCAAGCCGGGGCCGCTGACTTTTACATGTTTGATGTACAGCGTATTGCCGGTGTCTCAGGATGGCGCGCGGCCGTCGCCCTACCGGATGCTGCGAATATCCCAGTGTCTACCCATCTTTACCCAGAGATAAGCATTCACCTCATGGCCGCGACAAACAACGCACACTGGCTTGAGTATGTCGACTGGGCCAGTCCGGTGATCCGTGAACCTACCGTTGTTTCAGAGGGCAAGGTTTATGTACCGACGACTGTCGGCAATGGTATCGAATGGAATGACGAAGCGGTTGCACGTTATCGGGTGGAGTAGTGCAACCGATATTTTGAGTGCCTAATCGAATCTCTCGGCCAGAGAGCTACCGAACCTCAAACACTGCCCATAACATAGTGTTTAAGAGCAGCACAAATAACGTTATTTGCGGGTGTGGGAATGCTAAGTTCCTGTCCCATTCGAGCAACGGCACCAGACAGCCACGGCAACTCAAGTTGATTTCCACGTTCTAAATCAACTGCCATCGATACCTTCGCCTGGCCCGGTAAGCTATCGATGTAGTCCAGCCGCGCTTCGATGTTTTTATTTGTAAGGGGGATATCTTTGGCATTTGCAACAGCCATGACCTCTTGCATTATCTGCCTCAGCAAAGCTCTGGTGTCGGGGTCTTCGCGGACGGGACCAAACGGTTGACGGGTAACACAGTTCAAGGCGCTAGCCCCAACAAGCCACAAGAACTTATCCCATATTGTCAGGTTGATACTATCGACATGATCAGCTTCGAGTTCGGCAGCAGTAATGGCTTCAGAGAATTGAATCGACCGAGCAGAGCGAGACTGGTCAAGCTCACCGAACCGTATGATTGCAAAGGAGGTAAAACGACGGACGAATCCAGGTTCGATGATGTTGGCTCCAATTTCTGAAACAGCTCCCATAACATGTTCGCAGCCCAAGATTCGGCTAAGAATTGGCTCCGGGTCGACACCATTCTGCATGGATAAGACTGCTGTATCAGGACCAACCAAATCCCGACACTGCTCGCCTGCGGCTTCTGTGTCCCAAAGCTTTACGCAGAAAATGACAAAATCGACCGGGCCGATCTCTCTGGGGTCGTTCGTCGCCCGAATTGGATCGATAACAAAAGCCTCGTCAGGTCCTTCAATCTTCAACCCATTGTTCTTCATCGCCTCTAAATGAGCCCCGCGCGCGATAAACGAAACCTTGTAGCCAGCTTGGGTGAGCTTGGCGCCAATATAACCCCCCATGCCACCACTGCCCATAATTGCAAACGTAGGGCTATTACTCTCAGCCATCAAATTCTCCTTGCGAGACGAGTTTAGGAGGGTTATCTAAAGGCCAGGTCATACTGACACTTTAACTACTGCTAAATACTACAGATAGCTCGTAACACAATCTAGGGTTTAGCGTCTCAGCTACTGGAAAAGATTGGATTGCGCTCTTTACTGTCTGTTCAGATTTTAGCAACTGTGGTAGTTCACAGATAACTACCGAATGTCCCCCGATATTTTTCCCTTGGCAACTTGGCCTAAGACACAACAACCTATCGCGAACGTGTTTAATAAAATTAATAAATATCCTAGACTGGATGTCAGCAATTGTTTTAAAGGATCAAAACCAATTAACTTACAAAGGAGGCATACATGGCTACATTATTTAGCGGCGGTCTGATTTTTGACGGAACAGAATCGTTGGTCTCCGATCATGCGGTACTGGTCGAGAATGGGATCATTTCCGAATTGGCTCCGACGAGTGAATTCTCCGGCTTTGATGGAGAGCAGGTCGATTTTTCTGGCGGCACACTGATGCCTGGTTTGTTTGATTGCCATGTTCATCTGATTTTTTCAGGAAGCCCAGACCCGTTTCAGGAACTCAACAAGCTTTCCGCGGGCGATTTCACGATCCAGGCTCTGGAGAATGCACAGACAGCCCTGGCCGGTGGCATTACCGCAGTCCGAGATTGTGGTGGAAAGGACTATCTGGAATTCGCTGTCCGTGATTCTTGCAATTCAGGGCGAACACTCGGCCCGGTAATCTCTGCAGCTGGTCGCATGATTTGTATGACGGGTGGTCATGGGAACAATATCGCACGGGTTGCTGACGGTGTCGATGATGTTGTTCGAGCGGTCAGAGAGCAGGTACACGCTGGCAGCGACCTTATCAAGATCATGGCAACCGGTGGTGTGATGACACCTGGCGTAAACCCGGAAGATGCGCACTATACGGCGGAAGAGATGGCCGCAGGAATCTATGAAGGTCACCGATTCCACAAGCGTTGCGCAAGCCATGCCCAGGGACGGGATGGAATCTTGAATGCTGTCCGTGGTGGGATCGACTCGATCGAACACGGAATATTTATGGATCAGACCTGTATTGAAGAGATGATCGAAAAAAACACATATCTTGTGCCAACGCTGGCGGCTATCAACAATATTCTTAACAATTCAGGGAGTGGGATCCCGGATTATGTTGTCGAAAAATGTGAGCGGGTGGCAAAGGCTCACCGGAATTCGATTCAGCAGTTCTACGCTGCCGGTGGCCGAATCGCCATGGGTACCGATGCTGGGACACCATTTAACCTCCATGGGCAGAATGCCCTGGAACTCAGATACATGGTTGAAGTGGGCATGTCGAGCACCGATGCGCTTCGGGCCGCGACCTCTGCAGCGGCAGACCTATGCGATCTGGGCAACCGGGGGCGGATAGTAAAAGGAGCAGTAGCTGATTTTCTAATGGTCAATGGTAATCCGGTGGCTGATATTGAAATGGCAGCCGACAAGGGCAATCACCGATTTGTGATTAAAGAGGGTGTAGTGGTTGCGGGTAATTCGGGCACTGTGTTGTCGGGATAAAAACGTTGTTGACTTGATATGAGTCTTATATATTAGGTGTTTATACTATCTTAAGGGTGCCGTCACTTCTGCAGGTCTGGGGCTTCAACGGACCGGTTGGAAATGATTCGCAAAAGTCTGTTAGCGACAGGATTCTTGCCAGGCGCTTAAGAGCAAGTCAACACTTACCTTGGAGGGTAAATCGATGAAAAGAAGAGATTTTATAAAGAAGACAGGCGTAATTACGGGTGGCGCCGTACTAAGCGGTGTACCGATGATCAGCGCGTTCGGACAAAGCACAAACCCAACTAAAGGCGGTGTCATACGGTGGGGTCATTCTGAGACCAGTCAGAACATTGATATGCATCAGACCGGTACTGCGTCGACTCATCGCACGATGAACAATATTATGGAGTCGCTTTACTGGCCTGATGAAAATTTGGTTTTCCAGCCTGTGTTAGCAACAGGTACTGAGATTAGTAGCGATGGTCTCACTTATACAATTGGTCTTCGTAAAGATGTCAAGTTTCATAATGGGCAGCCTATGACTGCGGCTGATGTGAAGTATTCGATAGATCGAATTTTGAACCCGGATACGGGAGCTACTTCCTACAACGATTTTAAGAACATTACTGAAGTGGTCGCAGTAGATGACCATACCGTACGTATTCACCGATCAGCAGTGGATCCTTTTTTCATTTACAGAATCGGTGGCATGGGTGGCGGTGTAGTGATGCCAGAGGGAAGCGGCGACGTGCAGGGTACAGAACCTATTGGAACCGGACCATTTCAGTTTGTGTCGAGAACTATGGGTAGTGAGTTCAAGATGAAGCGTTTCGATGGGTATTGGGGTCAACCGGCATACCTCGATGGCGTGGATATCTCTGAAGTGACTGAGGCAACAACTCGACTTACAGGTCTTATGACGGGTGAATTTGACGTGATTAATGATGTTCCACTTGATCGCGTTGGAGAAGTGCAGGCAAACAGCAATGTTCAAACGCATAATTTTTCCCCGGTCTCTAACTGTTTTCTCAATTTCAATCACGGCAAGGAACCATTCGGAGACCCGCGCGTTCGACTGGCGATGGATTACTGTATTGATAAACCAACCTTGGTCCAAGGTGCACTATGGGGACAGGGTGGGCCAGAAACGAATATGCTTTATGGCGGACCTGCGTATAACAACAGTCTCAAACAAAGGCCGCAGGACTTCGACAAGGCCCGTAGCTTGCTTAAAGAAGCTGGCGTCAGTGGATTGGAGTTCGAGTTTGCCGTGACGACCAATTACCCCTGGCATGTCGATGCAACACAAATCATGGCGGAGTGGTTCAAAGAAGCGGGGATAAAGTGCAACATCAAGAAATACAATTGGTCTGATTGGCTGGCTAATTGCTGGATTGTGGGTGATGTGCCCAATTACGATGTCACGATGATGAACTTTTTTGGAATTACTAACCCCTCATTCTTTAATCTGGTTTATCACTCGAAGGGTGGATTCAATTATCGAAGTATTAATGATCCGGCGCTGGATGAATTAATTGATCGAGCTGGTGTGACCATTGACGACGATAAACGAAATGCCATTCTTATTGAAGTGCAGAAGTACGTCCACGATCAAGCTATTGATGTTGTTTTATGGCGTCGTGATGGCACAAACGCCGCATCCAAAAAGGTAGGTGGCTTAGATAACCTACCTCAGGCGGACAACATGTCGTTTTTCTTCAAGAACGTATGGATGGAAAGTTAATTCAGACGAGTGGTTCTGTAGAAATCCGCTGTAGCAGTTAGGCGGAAACTGGACGACAATTGTCGTCCAGTTTTCTGTCTGTCTATGAGCCTTATTTAACCACGCAGTAGCGAGGTCGTTTGTGGCCTATTTAGCTAATCGGGTTGCATTACTCATACTGACACTGTTCTTGGTGTCGATTATTGCATTCTCGATTACCAATCTTTTGCCGGGCAACGTTGCAAAGATGATGCTCGGGCTAAAGGGTACGCCAGAGATGTTGGCAAACCTCGAGAATGCGCTTGGTTTAAACGACCCACTTCCTCAGCAGTACTGGAGATGGTTTTCGGGCATGCTTCAAGGAGATATGGGGGACTCGATTCGATTTAAGGAACCGATTGCAAAGCTTCTAGGTCAGAAGCTAGCCGTCAGTAGTATTCTGATGGTGATGTCGCTGCTTATCGCCTTTGTCCTGGCAATCCCGCTGGGGATCATTAGTGCCGTCAAGCATAATCGCTGGCCCGATACCTTAGGCAGCAGTGTTGCGTTGGCCGGCATTAGCTTGCCGGATTTCTTTTGGGGCATCATTTTTATGCTGCTGTTTGCACGAACGCTCGGCTGGTTACCGTCAAGCGGCTACGTGTCGCCCGCAGATGATTTCTGGCTAGCGCTTCAGCATGCAACCTTACCCGCCCTGACATTGGGCCTGGGATTGATGGCTCATCTGACTCGAATGATGCGGTCGGCAATGTTAGAAGTCCTTAGAGCAGACTACATACGAACGGCTCGGGCAAAAGGTGTTCGTTCGACACCCGTAATATTGCGCCACGCCCTGAGAAATGCGTTATCACCCGTGATTACGGTATTGGGATTACAACTGGGCTACATATTTGGTGGAATTATTGTCATCGAAATGGTGTTTAACTATTCGGGTATGGGTTTCTTGACCTATCAGGCGATGCTGAATAGAGATATTCCATTGATTCAGGCGTCCATATTCATCATCGCGGCCGTATTTATGGTGACAAACCTCATAGTTGATCTCTCTTATCGCCTTCTTGATCCACGGGTTCAGCTTGAGTAACGTGCCTGATGACCGTAGAAAGTACAACCAAAAAAAGCAAACCTGCCGACCTGCGTGATGACAATCGTACAAGTCGCAGGTTACTCATAGCGCTTAAGTATCCTAAAGGCATCATCGGTCTATCTTTGGTCGGTGGCTTTGCATTCTTGGCAACGCTTGCACCTCTGATAATTCCTGAGAGTCTGAGTACGGCGATCGATATTACAGCGCGACATTCGCCGCCATCATTTGAGCACATCCTTGGCACCGATAAGCTCGGCCGGGATTTGTTTTTTCGGGTCTTACTAGGTGCAAAATCATCCCTACTGATTTCGGTCAGTGCGGTCGTCCTTATGATTTGTCTTGGGCTGCCAGTCGGACTGATTGCGGGTTATTTCAGAGGATGGACTGATCTTGCTTTGATGCGGGTAGTCGACAGTATGTTGAGTTTTCCGGTACTGGTGTTTGCTCTCGCAATTGCGGCGATCCTTGAACCTAATTTACGGAACACAGTAATTGCAATCGGTATCGCGTTTTCACCCTATCTTGCACGAGTGGTGAGAGCAGAAACACTTCGGGTAAGCGCTTTACCGTTTGTTGAGGCAGCGAGGGCCGTTGGTTCATCACACTCGCGAATAATTGTGACCAATATACTGCCCAACATCATGGGGCCCGTGATTGTTCAGGCAACAATTAGTATTGCTTTTGCAATTTTGACCGAAGCGGGGTTGTCTTTTCTTGGGCTTGGTACCCAACCACCGACACCCTCTTGGGGGTTAATGATTCAGTCGGCACGTAGCTACCTGGACGTGGCGCCGTGGACAGCCTTGGTTCCGGGCATGGCGATTGCATTTTCGGTGCTTGGTCTGAATATGTTGGGTGATGTCCTAAGGGATGCTTTGGATCCGAGATTAAGGATTGACCGGTGATTGCTGGCTATTCAATTGAACTAATTAAGACCTGTAGGTTAAAGGGGAGTTTGTAATGAGTGACAAAACAATTTCACTATCAGATATTGCAGCTGCAGAAAATCTACTCGGCATTGAGTATTCGCAAGATGAACGCGAATTGATGGCGGACAATTTAGAAGATCTGATCGCGGCGGCACAGGCCCAACGTAGTGTGATATTTCCGAACACATTGCCACCCGCAACGACATTTGATCCGAGGCTTTCTACAACTGTGATGCCAGCTAGTCAAATACCAATCTCAGTTTCGAAGGTTGATGCTGGATCATTGCCAGAGAATGATGCTGATATTGCTTATTCCCCCGTAATCCACTTATCCGAATGGATTCGCAGTGGCCAGATCACGAGCCGGCGATTGGCCGAGATTTATATTGACCGAATAAAAACGTTGGGACCAAAGCTTGAGTGTGTTGTAACGGTTCTGGAAGATCTGGCGCTTGAGGAAGCAGACGACGCTGACAGAATGATTGCTGACGGTAAGTATCTGGGGCCATTGCATGGTATTCCCTATGGCTTGAAGGATTTATTTGATACCAAGAATATCCAGACCACATGGGGCGCGATGCCTTACAAAGACAGGATTGCAGAAAAGGATGCACGCATAGTGACTCTTCTTCGAGAAGCCGGTGCTATTCTGGTTGCAAAAACAACTTTAGGCGCTCTGGCTTACGGCGACATTTGGTTCGGGGGAGTAACCCGGAATCCCTGGAACATAGCAGAGGGCGCGAGTGGCTCCAGTGCGGGTTCAGCGTCAGCAACTGCTGCGGGATTAGTTGGGTTCTCTATAGGAACCGAAACACTGGGATCGATCACGTCACCGAGCCAGCGATGTGGCACGACTGGTCTGCGCCCGACATTTGGCCGCGTATCGAGAAGCGGTGCAATGGCGCTTTGTTGGTCACTCGATAAGATCGGTCCAATCTGCCGGAGTGTTGAAGATACAGTACTCGTCCTTTCTGCCATCAACAGTTTTGATTCTGACGACAAAGGATCCATTGATGCGAGTTTCAATTACGATGCGAGCACCAGCACAAAAGGACTTCGTGTCGGGTATATCCCCGCTTCGTTCGAAGATGAGGGTTCGACTGACGTGGATCGAGATGCACTCGATGCAATGCGCCAACTTGACGTTGAATTAGTTGAAGTCAGCTTACCCGAACTACCCTATATGTCATTGATGAATGTGGTGTACGCCGAGGCGGCGGCGGCATTTGAGGAGTTGACATTGAACAATCGTGATGACGAACTTGCCTGGCAGGCTAAAGGGGCATGGCCAAACATTTTCAGGAAAGCCAGGTTTCTATCAGCGGTGGATCATGTTCAACTCGATAGATTGCGTTACAAATCCATGCAGGTAATGGATGAAATGTTCTCTAAGGTCGATTTTATGATAGGTCCATTTATGGGTCCTATGCTGGTCATTACCAACTTTACCGGTCATCCATGCCTTCACCTGCGAGCAGGGTTCTGTAAAACCAAAACCAGGGGAGAGGCTTCACTGGGCACTGGTACCTTAGACACCGGGCAGGAGGATGCCGGTAGTGAAACCCTGCATGAAACCCCACACGGTATTTCCCTTTGGTCCGGCTTATTTGATGAAGGTCGACTGTGTAACTTGGGAGTTGCATTAGAGAATCAACTCAATGTCTGGCAGCGCCGTCCGCCGTTAGGCTAAACCTGACTTGGTTATTGAATAAAGCTCTCCAACTCATGCGTCATACCAATCGACGGCCATTCAAGAAATAACCATGCGCGACAATCGAGTCATTGAAGTAGAAGGGCTTAGGGTCTGTTTCAGACTTGATAGGGGTGTCGTAGTCGATGCTGTAAAAGGCGTTTCCTTTCATATCGATAAAGGAGAAACAGTAGCCTTGGTTGGTGAGTCGGGGAGCGGTAAGTCAGTTACTGCCATGTCGTTGATGAGACTAATTGAAAATGCGGGTGGAGAAATTGTTGCTGGAAAAATCGCTTTGAGAGGTCGAAGCAACAACGTTGTAGACATTCATTCCCAGACACCAGCAGCGATGCAAGATATTCGTGGTGCTGATGTTTCTATGATTTTTCAGGAGCCAATGACCAGCCTTAATCCGGTTTTACCGATTGGCTTCCAGATTTCTGAGGCCATTATGCGGCATCAGAATAAAAGAAAAAATGAGGCGATGAAAATTGTGCTGGAAACGCTCCGACTCGTTCGCGTGCCTGAACCAGAAAGTCGCCTGAGCCAGTATCCACATAACTTATCAGGTGGCATGCGGCAACGGGTCATGATTGCAATGGCGCTGTGTTGTCGTCCGTCGCTCATGATCGCAGATGAACCAACAACGGCACTTGATGTGACTATTCAAGCTCAGATTCTTGATCTGATGAAGCTCCTCCAGGAAGAGATAGGGATGTCTGTGCTGTTTATTACTCATGATATGGCTGTCGTGGCGGAAGTGGCGGATAGGATTTGCGTAATGCTGCAGGGCGAGATTGTCGAGCAAGGTAGCGTGTATGAAATTTTCGAAAATCCGACTCATGCCTACACAAAATCACTGCTGGCAGCGGTGCCAAGACTTGGCAGTATGGCTGAAAAAGAATACCCGGAAAAGTTTCCAATAGATAAAATGAAAGACACATTCGAGCCTGGAGAGCTCAGGGGCTAGGGCAATTTACATGGATTCCGATGAGCCTTTGCTGACAGTTAAAGACCTGGTAACCAGGTTTGATATTCGGTCTGGGATTTTTCGACAGGTTTCACACCGCGTCCATGCGGTGGAAAGAGCTACGTTTGAAATAGGCGTGGGCGAAACCCTGGCTCTCGTCGGAGAATCCGGATCTGGAAAGTCCACAATTGGTCGAAGCATACTGCAGTTGGATATGCCACGGTCCGGGTCGGTTAATTTTGATGGGAAGGAGTTATTGGGTCTTTCTCACAAGGAATTACGCCCTTTTAGAAAGAGGGCCCAAATTATTTTTCAAGATCCCTTTGGTTCACTCGATCCAAGAATGACTGTTGGCCGGATCATAGCTGAGCCAATGATCATCCATGCAGAAGCCAAGAAAGATGAGTTACGGGAGCGGGTGCTTAATCTTTTAGAAAGAGTGGATTTGGGATCCGAGCATATGTCTCGTTACCCACATGCCTTCTCGGGCGGGCAACGGCAGAGGATCTGTATAGCAAGAGTATTAGGTCTAAATCCCAGTCTAATTATTGCGGATGAGTCTGTCGCCGCTTTGGACGTAACAATACAAGCACAAGTGATTAATCTTTTGATGGATCTGCAAACGGAACAGAACATTTCGTTTCTTTTTATCTCTCATGATATGGCTGTGGTCGAAAGGATTGCCCACCGTGTGGCTGTAATGTACGCCGGTGAGATTGTTGAAATAGGAGGTAGAAGAGATGTGTTTAACAACCCACAGCATAGCTATACAAAGAAACTCCTGGGCTCTGTACCTGTAGCAGATCCAAGACAGCGTAGAACATCTCGCAGAATCAATATAGACGAAATACCAAGTGTTATTCACCCCGTTGAGTATGAGCCTGTTCATTTACCATTCCGGCACATAAAGGGTAATCACTACGTGCGCGAGGAGCAATAAATAGGAAAGCTAAAGATGACAAAACCAGTTTGTCGATGCGTTAGATAACCCCGGGAACTTCTCATACCACTTCCTGGCACCCCCCTCGAATGAATCCTCGTCAAATAATGCTTTGGCCAATGCCCGGTAGATAAGAAGGATCGACTCCTTCAAGATACCGTCAGAAGTGCTGGAGTTGGTTGCTAGTAGTGGGCGAAGGTTTGAAGTCTATGGTGTAGCTTCAAAGGTGCGCGTACTCGCCGCACCTGGATACTACGTCGTTTCATGGATATTCCTTACCTTAAGTGTCGCAGAACCATTTCGATTTTAACTCTCGCGAACTCCGTACTTGATGCCACCATCTAAACTTGTTCGTCGCCATGTTAGCCCCAGTCCATTGTGGGGCCTTGCGGGCTGGTTTGAGTTTGGTAACCCCGGCAGTGTCAGAGCCAACTCACCTACCCTACTGAGCGACCCGCCGGCGATACCATCCAGCTCCTCATCGCTCAATTCCGCCGACTCTTGTAAGTCCTCTGCAGTGAATTCACAACCACTTTCTGCCCCCAGCGCAATCAGGGTGTTCGCGTCAGTCTCTTCACCTATTCTCGCCTGCAGTTCTTCACTCTCTGCTACCTGACTCAGAAATTGCTCAAGACTTTCCTTGCTCATGGTTTATCCCCTTAGAAATGACTCTCCAATCCTACGTCTTTGTCTGAAATGGTTACCATAAAATTCTTGTTTCAAGTCAATATTGGTCGAATATTCGAGTGTAGATACGCCCTAACAGGCTTTGAGCCTGGCCCACGCCGCAGTGGAAAGGTGATCTTAGTAATGGAGAGGGATGTGAGTGGGGGAACCACATCATTCTTGAACATCAAACCGGGTTTTTTCCAGTACTTATTGGACAAAACCTATTCAGGCATTAACAAGTTTCTTACCTGCTGTAGCATAAAGTGAATCCAGTTAGCGGGTGACTCCATTAAAATGCCCAAAATACTCGACACCCAACGGGTCAAGAGATCGTTGTAGTTCGGCAGATGGGCTGCCATATATTTTGGCTCTGGTCATCGTCGCAAATGTAAAAAGTGTGTCGAACATATGACTGACATTTCCCAAGTGAGCCATGAATGCGTCAGAGTCCTTGAAAGTTTCAAGTAAGTGACACTCATTTCCATCTTCGTTGATATACCATTCATAGACTAATGTGTTGGGTTCATTCGCATCGGTTATTTCAATCATCGTGTCTACGAACGCCTTGAAATCTTCAAGTTTTCCTTCCTTAATAGAAAGTTGAAAATCAGTCACAATGTAACTCGACATATCCTATCTATCCTCTGTGTGATGTGTTTCATCCGATTAAAAAGAGGAGAGTGGCTCGATTGGGTTAGATAGCCACCCCAGTCGTCAACACAGGCATACTGACAAAATCGAAATGGCCGCCATGATCCGCCTCTTCGAGTTGTCGAAGCCATAGTGCGATGGCTAGTATTAGTGTTTGGGTACCATGTAAGATACATACAATTACATTTACATGGAAGGAGTCAGCTATGCCAAAAGGTTATTTAGTCGCGCATATTAGGGTGCATGATGCAGAGGGGTTTAAGAAATTTGCCGAAATGGCAATGCCCGCAATTGCCGAATACGGCGGTAAAGTTCTTGTTCGTAATCCCAACCCTGAAGTAAGAGAAGGAAGTG
>CAJWJL010000043.1:0-14374 GCA_913042135.1 uncultured Chloroflexota bacterium
TTTCTGGATTCGGTCCGGTAAAGGACGGCGAAGTAATTGGTGCAAACATCGAAGAACAGACAATTTTCACTATGGATGCTATGAAAGACGTCCTGGAGAGCGAAGGAGCCACATGGGATCACGCTATGCGGGTTAACGTGTTTCTCCTGAATATGCAGGATCGGGATGGCTTCAACGCCACATACATGGACTACTTCAAAAACCGACAGCGCATGCCTACCCGTCGTCTTATCGGTGCGGGTGATATGTATCTGGGAATTTTAGTGGAAATAGATGCTGTCGCATATCTCGGCGATACTTAAGATAGGTCTAAAAAGCCGTAAGGTTTGTTACTGCACTCGATTCTTTTCATCACCTGGACAGCAGAAGGCGCATGCCGGGAACTTACGGTACAGCAACGGGATTTGATTAAAGCATCTTCATAGTGCTTTCAGACTGTGTGAAAGCTGGCAATTAAATTACTAACTCCCATACGCCAACGTTAGTTATTCCTTACCACGGGTAGACTATCTCCACAGTGCTCAGATCAATGGCCAGTAAAAAGCTGACGAGGAACATATGACTATCAGGCTCGGAATCGCAGGAGGTAACAGAGGCGGATCTTTCGAACGGTCGCTCGCTAGCCTCCAAGAGGAAATAGAGTTGGTTGCAGTTTGTGATCCATCTGATGAAGTACTTCGAGGATGGATCAAAAAACATGCAGGACTTGAAGCTTTTTCAAATTTCGAAGATCTGATCGAAAGTCCAAACATAGATGCCGTTTTTGTTGCGACACCCATGCCCCTTCATGCTGCCCAGTCGATGATGGCATTGAATGCAGGCAAACATGTTCTTTCAGAAGTGATTGCCGCCACTACCCTGGACGAATGTTATGCATTAGTAGAAACGGTCGAACAAACCGGTATGACGTACATGATGGCGGAGAATTACTGTTACCGACGAGAGGCCATGATGATCAAGAACATGACCGACTCTCAGGCTTTCGGAGATGTAACTTACGCTGAAGGCGCGTATATTCACGATTGCAGAGACCTGATGTTTGACTCGAATCTTGCACGCACATGGAGGGGCGGATCATGGGGTGCAGGTGGAGAAGCAAAAACCCACTCGTCGCGTGGAAACGGCTACCCAACACATTCTCTTGGACCAATAGCTCAGTGGCTGGGAATCAATCGCAGCGATCGATTAACACTTACCACGACGTTTGTAACCAGTTCATTGGCAAGGCGAGATTGGGCTCTATCCGTATTACCTCAAGGACACATTGATACCACAGAAGATGCATGGTCAGATTTCACTGATTCAGCCACGACGTTGATCCAAACGGAAAAAGGCAGAGTTATCTGCCTGAGGAAAGATTCAGCGAGCCCAAGGCCTCACAATATGGCACTTCATAGCTTGCAAGGTACCAAAGGCGCCTACATATCCGGCAGGCATACTGGTGAAGATCCACTGGTATGGATAAACGGAATTTCAACTGGAGTAAGTCCCGCTAATTTCGGATATAAAGATATGGCTAGACCACCTGAATTATCAGATGCTCGAGGTGCTGAATGGCAGTCACTGTGGGAATTGAGCAACGAGTACGAGCACCCTTACTGGAAAGAGTACGGATCAGAAGCCACAAAGGCGGGTCACGGTGGAGGAGACTATTTCATAATGCGCGATTTTGCCTCGGCGGTATCCGGGAAAATAGATCCTCCAATCGATGTATACGATGCCGTCACCTGGAGTAGCGTTTTCCCGATTTCAATGGAAAACGTTAACCGTATGGGAGAGCCCTTAGAAATCCCGAATTTCAGGAAAAATAGGTAACCTACAAAACAGTCTCACCGCCCTTACCAGGAGAACAGTTGAAGCAAAATAGATCATCTGAATTATTCCTTTCTAACGCCCGTAAAGGATTGAATCACTGGCCCAGGTGGTTCTTAGGAATATTGCTGGTCCTATTCATGTGGCAGGCAGTAGGCGCAATTCCGTTTTTCACCGTTTGCGAATACCTCCAAAACATAGAAATAGCTCAGTTCCAATGTGATGGCACGCAGATAACTGGCGACTCAGTTTTACTTGACTACCTGTTAAGTAACTACATGTTCATCATTGGCATCATCGGCGTATGGATAGCCGTAAGGATATTGCATAAGAAAACTCTGACTCAGGTGGTAACCGGTCGTAAAACCTTTGACTACAACAGAGTGATATATGCGATATGGGTGGGATTTCTACTGCATGCGGCATTGTTAGTTTTGGATGTATTGTTCATACATACCGAAATAACCCTCCGCTCACCCAGCTTTTCTGAATATATAACGTTCTTTTTATTCGCAGTAGTATTGACCACTTATCAGGCGGGCTTTGAAGAAATTTTCTTCAGGGGGTACTTACTACAAGGACTATCGCTAATCGCCAGAAACAGAGTTGTCATTATAATCGTTTCTAGTCTGTTGTTCGTCTTGCCACATTTGGCCAACCCTGAACCATTTGAATACGGATTTGCACCATATGCAACTTCCCTATTCATGTTCGCTTTATTCATGACTGTCGTTGTTCTTGTCGACGGTGGAATTGAATTAGCTATTGGATATCACGCACTTAACAATCTCTGGATAGGCCTGATTGCTAACACCGAGGTTACTGCTTTACAAACCCCGTCACTATTAATAGTCCCAATAGAACGTTATGCAATGTTCCCAGACGTTCCAGTACAGTTGATCGTATATATCGTGTTTCTAGTTATTCTCAACAAGAAATACAAGTGGTTCACATGGAAAACGCTGATGCCAAGAAACGCTAAGTAGAATCAGTACATTCGGGTTAATAGCAATATTAAAACACGATCACACATCTGCCGCGTGTGCCGCCAGCCTCAAGCTTTTCATGCGCTTTGGCTGCTGACTCAGCAGGAAATGTTTCTGCCACCCGCAAGATGAGAATTCCATCTTGCACCTGTTGACTGAGTTGATCGAGAAGATCAGCCCTATGAAAATAATCACTGACTGACGTTTGATGAAACTCGATATCTCTCTCAGCAGTTCCCTCCCAATATCGCACAGACACGAAACTACCGCCGTCTCGTACTGCGCCTACCGAAAGATGATTTTGCACAGATCCATCAGCAAGTCCATCAATCCCTTCTGGTACAACTTTTCTCATTTGTTGCGCTATATCGTCTCCCCGAGGAACCACAATATCCGCACCTAATTCACTTACAAGATCTTCATCGTTAGGTGAAGCATCAGCTATAACACGAAGACCTTCGGATTTTGCCAACTGAACCACGTATCCACCGTAACAACCCGCTGCTCCAGTAACGCCAATGGTTTGCCCCTTGCTTAAACCAAGTTGATCTAGAGATTGACGGGCAGTGAGCCCATTCATAGACAACGTGGAAGCTTCGACGATGGATACATTTTTAGGTGCTGGTGAAACCGAATCAACTGGTAGCACAATGCTTTCACGGTATGCTCCCATGCCTTCTCTCGGAAGCACCATCGCGATCACGGCATCCCCGATGCCAAAGTTTGTTTCAGTATTAGGTCCAACCTCATCAATATTTCCTGCTAAATCCATTCCGACAATAAATGGGGTAGGATCCTCAGTATTGAACTGTTTACTCACCCGCATCATCGTGTCCACGGGATTCACCGAGACCGCCCTAACTCTAATACGAACCTCTTGGGGCCCTGCATGGACCTCAGGAAGTTCGTAGATCCCAAAGACATCTGGACCTCCAGATTCCGTTATTCCTATCCCACGCATACTAATATCACCTCGATTACCTCGATTTTAAGTATTTTACTGACCCTGCCATATTTTGGTTTCAATTAACAAATGCTGTGGGGTTTGAACTTCAAATACCTCGACAAGTATAGGTAAGATTTGATTAACCATTTCCACCGAGCAATACAAGTTCCTGACGTCAATAATCTCAGTAGTATTTCTGACTGTATCAGGCCAGCTCAATCATTCAGCAGTGGCAATTTAAGCAAAACTCCAAGTTTAGGGCAGGATAGCATTATCCATAAGCTACAAAAATCGACTGTCTGGTTTTAGCAAAACAACCTGCAATCCTCGAAGGTAGCTCTCTGTCTGAACACGCCAATTACAGTATTTACCCAGGGTCTCAACTTTCCTGTCATCGCCGACGGCACTTTGCATCGCATGGATGCCCTGATAAGTTCGCCATACGTAGGCAATTTTTTCGTTCGATACATCAAAAGCATGGTACAGAAAAGGCAAATTAAGGTGGGCGAAAGCTCCAACACATAGTCTTATCGATGCATGATCATTATCAAATATCATCGGCATTATCAGACGCAGCTTAGGTGGCTCCACAACACCACTCTCAATTGCAACCTTATAAAGGGCCGAATCGTCATTCCATGGTGCAAAGTTAAACAAATCTTCCAAATCTTCGGTCGGATAATTACTGATCTCTCGCTCTGCAAGTTCCCACAGGATGCTGAACTGCGATATTAGATCCACACGATCACCATGTGGATCGTCAAACTCCTGGAGAACACGATCACTCAACCCTGCTTCTAGATCAGTCAGTCCATGACCTTCCATGAGTGATTCTTTGACCAGGGAAAGACGCGCAGCGTAACTACGCGTTCGACCAGGAACTTCAGATGGCAAATACGACTCTTCCAAACCACGGAATTTAACACCAGATATCAAGCGTGAAATCGTTCGCTCAGAAAGGGCGTTCTCCCTGTATTTGCTTTTCAGAATATTTGCAATTGCAGGCGCACCTATCGGCGTACCCAGCGGGAATCCATCGCGCTTTAACCTTTTCACCTCATGCTTCTGCTTGTCTTCGGCCAACACAGTCTCATTACCAACAGAGGTACTGGCGAATGATATTGAGTGATTTGGCGAATATTCAGTATTTTTATGGCGAGTCATATGAAAAGAATATTAGATTTCATCGATATTTACAACGATTCCAATGTTCGAGCAGAGATTTCTCATAGGCTAGAAAATAGAGATTCCACAGAAGATCATTATGCGAATAACCTGCGATACTTTCACTCCCAAACAGGGTTGTGTCAGTGTCAGTGATCAAGCATCAAATGGACCACAAACTAACTATTGGTATCTATAAGCAAATAGGATCCAGCAAGCTGGAGCAAATCGGTAGATTGAGCAGCAATAACCAGGTTGATAAGAACGATCAAGATACAAATCTTTGAGTCCTCAACCGAACTTAATCAACTCTTAAAAACATCGGACAAGGAACAATACAATTAATGGCATGAAAGACCCTGGAAACGCATTTTTCCATTACCACAAATATTGGCGAATAAGAGTGTATTACATGGCGAGTTAGTATTATAAATATGGCGACCCATTAGTTAATGGCGTCAAATAAACCTTGGCAATCCTCGATGTCAAGCTCACATAGCAATATGAGATTACCAACAATTGCATAAGTCGAGTAACTCATGCGGGTAGTGAAAAATCCCGCTCCTTCGCCCGTCCTATCCGGCTTCCCTCGACCGGTAGCTTCATCAGCTGGTCCTGTCCCTGAATCCATGGCGGTTTCGTGCGATTCATAAATTCGCACTTCAACATCTCGCTGATTATAGAAGCCGTACCATACGCTGGTCGCATCAGGAAGCGTTTCAGATGAAAGTTCCTTGGACTTTTTCCATCCGGCTGCAACAACATCATCTACAGTAAACAAGCCAGTTGGATTAAGAACCTGAACAGATTCTTCGGTCTGGGATGAGTTTGCCACATCACCGGTAATTTCAGATTCGCCAGCCGTACAAGTGAGACCTACTACCGATATCACAGTAATCGAAAAATATATATTCAAAGTTAACCGCAGTGGGAATTTAGAAATCGTCATCCATACTCCTAATGGTGTTGAGATAAGGAAAGTACGGTTTAATCGTCCGTCCAGTCAATACCATTATCAACTACGATGTTACTTAAATATGGCCCGTAGAACCTAAAACATCCGACAAAGCATCTGTTATCTCTACGTTTTCAGGCTCCGTGCGAATTGCTACCCGCAGAAACTCTCCATCCAGTCCGATCTTATCCTTACAAGATCGGACATAGATACCGTGCCTGATAAGCATCAGACTGGTGAACACATCAGAAGAAACACCTAAAGGCATCTGTATCAATTGGAAATTCGCGTCGGTCGGATATGCCTGAAGAAAGTTAATGCGGCTTGTCATCGAAGTAAAGCGTTCAATATATTTCAAATACGTGTTCAATATATCCCGGTACTCATGGAGGAATATCGAACGATTGAATAGGGAAAAGAAGTATTCAGCTATCCCACTGATATTCCACAAGTAACCATGATCGAGTAATCGATCCACTCTGGAAGGATTCATGATGGCGTATCCAGCGCGTATTCCCGCGATTCCAAAATCCTTCGACATGCTCTTGATCACCGTCACGTTCTCGAACTGCTCTGTAATACCTACGAGAGTTGGCAAGGCACTATCGACACCTGCATAACTGGAATCAACGGTATCTCGACTTGCGAAATGAATAAAACTTTCATCGACAATCACCGTACTTAAATCCGAAAGTTTTGAAAGTATCCAATTCAGTTCGGAATCTGGAATCAGATAACCATCCGGGTTATTAGGTGAAATCAATACGGCAGTATCGGCGCCGCTTTTCAATACTGAATCAACATATCGTTGCGGATCAACTACAAAGTTTTCGGTAGGATCCAATTGGAATCTGGTAACTCGGTGTTCTGAGCCTGCAAACTCGTAATAAGGTGAAAAAGTTGGAACGTTAATATGAACATGAGATGAGAAATTTTGCACTACCGCTTGAATAGCTTCTGTTGCACCGTTCGAGACAAAAATAGATCTCGGTTCGACCCCGACCATGGAAGATAATTTCTCAGCAACAACCCTGTTCTGTGATGGGTACGCTTCGATCATACGTTTGAAGGACTGTGAATTTTGAGGTGCATCCGTATTAAAGTACGACCAGAAAAGATCAGTCGCGAGCGGATTCGAAAGAAAACAGGCATCGATATTCACATTCAGTTCAGGAATTGCCTCTTGAATCGTCGCAGTACTAGGCGAATGCGATCCAGAATTCGCATTCAATAACTCCAGCCTGTTAATTAGAAGCTGTTCCTCTGGTGAGATTTCGATGAGACTGCCTTCTACTGACATTGCGTTCCTTATCTCTAGTAGTGGGGCCAAAATCTGACAATCCCATATCAATACCAAAAGCCAATCACCTGGACACAAAAAACGTTAGTTCAAAAGATCGAGAGCCATGAATCTACTCAAGATTCAAAAACGATCTATGTATGATTAAGGCCTAACCTGCATGCATAAATACACGCGGAAAAATCGACGTGAAAAATTCCTGCGCGATGCGCAATCAACTAATTTAGTCCATCAGGAATAAATAATTGCCCACTCGTGCAATTCACACGACGAAACAAATATCCAGAAACTGACTCAAAGCCATGAAACCAATAGTTTTCGAACCTATGGATATGCCCACAGCCGAGTCGCTTTTGAAAGAAGCGAAGACGATCCTTGATCAACTCGGAATAGATTTCTTCTTGAGACATGGTACATGTTTGGGGGCTGTTAGAGACCAAGCGTTCATTCCGTGGGACGATGATCTGGACATTGGATCGGTAATCGGTCTGCATGGGCTCACAGAAAAAAAAGTGTACGAAGCAGCCGAAGCGTTCAAAGAAAACGGTTACAACATGAAGGTCATTGACAGTGACCTTCATTTAAGCGTTGATCTAAAAAAATTCGGCATCCAAATGGACTGGACCTGTTATCGAATCATAGACGACAGTATTTACCAATGGCCGGTAATCAAGATTCCAGTTAGCTTGCACGTTAATCTGAAACCAATCAAGTTTCTCGGGGAGACTTTCATGGTGCCCAACCCCCCCGAGGAGTACTTCAGATTAAAGTATGGGCCAAACTGGATGACCCCGAAGGAAGCAGGTGGGTTCGAGCAGGAAGTCCTGGACCTCATGGAAGAAGTTTCATCTACAGGAGACGACGACTCTAGAGGTGTTTTATTACTGTCGGACAAGCACGATCCTAAAAACCACAATAGCAGTTTGAAGGTCGTCGATTATCAAGGTCAACCATTTACTGAGGCATCAGTATCTCTAGCTGCTACCACCATTCTGACCGGTCTTGACAAATCAGACACCGATGAAAATGGCTACGTATATTTCCGTATCCCGGAAGAAGCTTGCTACGTCGTTGCCATTCAAAGTAACGAATACAACGAGATCTTATACTTAGAAGAACTCTCCCCCGGTATAAATTACATCTACACCCCCGATCCTGAACATCCCTCCGGCAGATTGAATGCCCTGGTACCAAACAGAATCTAACCGACCTAGTAAAAACCCGTTATAAACACAAATAACTTAGCCAGGAGCAATTAAAATCACACGAGTCTATGTTGATATGGTGGCCGATCTTTTTCACTATGGCCATGTGAATTTTCTCAGAAAAGCTAGCTCACACGGAGACTTCCTGTTAGTAGGCGTTCATGCTGATGAAGTAGTGATGACATACAAGCGTCGTCCGATTCTCTCAATGGAGGAACGCGTGGCATCTGTTGAAGGGTGTCGCTATGCTGATGAAGTAATTCCAAATGCCCCGTTGGAAATCGACCGCAATTTTATCGAAAAACACAATATCGACCTTGTGATGCACGGTGATGATTTTTCCAATGATCTGGAAAAACTTTGCTACAAAATTCCCATGGAAATGGGCATTTATCGAACTGTTGGTTACACAGAGGGAATTTCTACCACCGATTTAATCGATCGCGTCAAAGCTGCCAATACGCACACATCAGGGGAATCAAGTCAAAAGACATCCTAGTATTAACGACGTCTTAATGCTCAGAATGTTTTTTATACATCCCGCTCTACTAGACGAGTTGGATGAAAGAAAATTGGTTCTACTTTGTTTCCGTTTTAGGAATGATCCTAGTGCTATCAACGAATATTAGTTACTAACGTCAAAAGAGGCAGTATAGACAAGGCACAAGTTTCTTTTGCCAGTATGAAACTTGTGCTAATTTCCCATCACACTAAGTTGAGATCCAATCACTTTGGATAAACGGTAACATCAAAGAAATCTTCACCGACTCGTAATTTATAAGAACGAGAAGAGGTAGATGTACCATCACTGGAGGCAGGCTTCACATCTTCCTTGTATCTAATCCCATCTTTCCCGTCACCCTTGAGGAATGAAATCCCCTGTGAGCCACAAGTTGCAGAAATAAAAATATTTTCCTCTGTAACTTCTAAACCCTCGTCCTCCAACAATTTTTTATTGTAATCAACACCTAGTTTTGAATTACGATCATTAATATCGTGTATGTCCTCATCCGTAGGCTCAAGGTTTAACTGAGTAGAAGCAAGTTCTTTGATTTTTTGATCCGGTTCAATTGGTGTCTTCCCAAAGTATCCGAGCAACATTTTTCCATAACTCTCAGTCACTGTTGACCATTTTTCTTGGACGGTATTAGCAAACGCCTGTTGAAAATAAAATTGAGATACAGGTGTAACAGACGATCCATATCCGCCTTTTGCAACAACTTCTCTCATGTTCTCAATCACCCTAGGAAACAGATCAAGCGAATCATTATCCCGCATCATTTGTGTATTTGCTGTCAAAGCTCCACCAGGCATGGGAGAGAACGGTATGACAGGATTGACAGCAACTGCTTCTGGGGGCAGGTAATACTTATCCATATGATCCGTAAACATTTTTTCTACCTCTAGAATTTTTTCCGGATCGATATCTATAGTGAATCCCGTATCCCTTAGCCTGTGCCACATGGTAAGAATATCTACTTGCGACGTGCCTCCACTGACTGGATCCATTGCCAAGTCGATGATGTCAGCTCCTGCCTCGATCGCTGCATAATTGGCAGCGACTCCCATTCCAGCAGTATCGTGAGTATGAAACTGAATTGTTGTTCCTGCAGGTAACAATTCCCTCGCATTTTTTATCGATTTGTACACTATCGCCGGTGGCGTCGTACCTGAAGCGTCTTTAAAGGCAACGCTGTCATAAGGTACATCAGCCTCCAGAATTTCCTTCAACTTATCTGTATAAAATTCTGGAGTGTGGCAATAGGTTTCGCTCAAACCCGGCGGCAATCCCATCAGTGCAATAACTACTTGATGCTTTAAACCCGCGTTAGTAATACACTCACCCGAATAAGCCAGATTCCTTATGTCCATAAGTGCATCAAAATTCCGTATGGTGGTTATGCCATGTTTTTTAAATAATTTTGCATGCAAATCTATGATGTCTCTTGATTGCGACTCTAATCCAACAACGTTGGCGCCCCTGGACAATGTTTGAAGATTAATGTCAGGACCAACAACATTTCTTGCGGCATCCATCATGTCGAATGCATCTTCTTGACAATAAAAATAAAGGCTTTGAAATCGAGCCCCTCCGCCTATCTCAAAATTTTCATTGCCCGCGGAGACGGCAGCCTCTAAAACCGGCAAGAAGTCTTGTGTTTTTACACGGGCACCAAAACACGATTGAAAACCATCGCGAAATGATGTGTCCATAAACTGAATTTTTTTCTTTTTCATAATTTAAGTATCAAGCGTTTTTTTGCTGGCTATGACATTAAGCCCGCTCACAAAAGGCAAATTAGGACAACAGTGGAACAAGCATGCTAAAAACCCTGTATTAGTACGAGAGTTTCTTCATTTTGAGTTGGAATTAATGGACGGTGGAGAACTCTAAACTCCGACTTGGAGATTATGTGCGCACTGCTTTTGACTGTTTCAGGTCGACCTCATATTCCAGTTTAGTGGCAACTTGAACACAATCCAAATATTTCTAGATAGTTAGAACCGTTTATCAGCGGGCAATGAAGTATTAGGATACTAATGCTAAGGCCATGCTACCTGCTGCCTAGGTGCAATAGTTCCAGGTAGTGGTGCCCAGTTTGCAGATGGATCCCATGGGTTTGCCGCTACCCACTCCTCGTTGATACTTATACCTAAGCCTGGTTTTTCAGGCACGGGCAGAAATCCGCCCTTTTGTTTAGGGAATTCTCCATTAACCGCATCCTGGAACCATGGATGCAATCCACCCTCCTGGATCAAAAAGTGTGACAATTTGGATTTAACAGATACAAGGCTAAATTATTTTGATTTGCTTAATTCTTTGAATAAATAATTTCGTCACTCTAATTCTCATCACAAATTTATGTACGTGCCGTGCATCTATCGGGCATTCACGAAGATTGCACTATCGCACTGGTAATTACGAGCGGAGGAACAAATATTGGCGAAATTACATGTTTTGGGGTCAGGTGGACCGAGACCGACAAAGGCGCGATTTGGATCCTCTCACATAGTCGAGGTAGGTGACAGAAGGATCATGTTCGATTGTGGACCTGCAACGACCTACAAGATGGCGCAGACAGGCTTACATCCGCTGGACATCGATTATTTGTTCTTCACGCACCACCACTTCGACCACGATGTTGATTATCCGTGTTTCATGATGACGCGTTGGGATGAAAGCGTCGGTAAAGAAAACCCGTTGAGAGCGTTCGGACCAAATAACACTGAATCGATTACAGAAAGACTGATAGGTGAAAAAGGGGCTTTCGCATACGATATAAACGCCCGCACCAATCATCCACTGAGCAAATCTACGTATGAACTAAGAGGCGGAATCTTACCAAGGCCTCGCATGAACGTGGTGGCAAAAGATGTTGGCCCAGGAACAGTATTCACAGGAAATGATTTCGAGGTGACCGCTGCTCCTGCCGAGCATGTTGAACCGTTTCATGATTCGTTAGCGTACCGCCTAGACACATCAGAAGGCTCAATAGTATTCACCGGTGATACCGAACCATGTGAGCGAATCGTTGAACTGGCCCGCGGTGCGGACGCTCTGGTGTCGATGTGCGGCAACTTCGAATCGGTATACGACGCACGGCCTGAAGATATCGGCCAAACCGGAACATTCGGTGCCGCTGAAATGGCAGCAGAGGCCGGGGTGAAAGAGCTATTCCTGGTTCACGTTGGACCTGATTTATCAGCTCCCGAAAACCGCGGACGTGGCATCGCCGAAATAAAAACCATTTTTGATGGCAACGTTACTATGACAGACGAACTACAAACTTACGAATGGCACCAACACAATCACGACCATGATCCCACGACAACTGACACCAAAGCCCATCCCCATATTCACCGTCATTAGGTTGCAATAACAGGTAGTTGTTGCAGGTTCAATTTCTTTTGTTCCTGAATTCCGCTATGCGTCCACCAAGCCCGACCCAAGTTAACAGTACTGCTCCAGAACCAGAGCCACCAATCACACCGCTAAGAACGTCATAGTTAAAAGCCAGGGCGAAAAGACCCCCAATTACCCCCCCAAAAAGAATTCCTCGAGTTATCAATATCGCGAATTTATTAATAGCATTTTTCTTCATGCGAACTTCACCATAGCCACTCGTACCTGCTCTAAGTCTTCGCGTAACTCGTGAACATAGATATCCATTCTTATTACAGGATTCGCGTGTCCCAGAATCTTGCTGATGGTTGTGATCGGTACACGCTCAGAATTGGGGTTTTTCAACATATTGTTCATCACCTTTTGCGCCTGAAAAGTGGGATAAGACAGTAGGAGATCGCAGTATGGCAGAAATAGCAGGAGGTGTTGGCGAATCGACTGCCCGGTGTTAGCTGCACTAATTGTTTTTCACGAACGATATGCTAGGCCACACATCGGTCTGGGGTGCATACCCGCTTCCACTGCCGGACGGCCCAAGAAGGTCACCAGCCGTGACATAAATGTCAACTCCATCAGTAACCATTTTTTCCTTACTGAAAAAGGACAATTGATCATTGGGATCCAATACTCCTAAAGCGAACGAAATTTCTCCGGTTGATTCAATATAATCCGTGATTTCCACTGACAAGGAGGAGGATGCATCAATCGTGGAAATGCTCTGTAAAGCTGTCAATAAACTGTGATCTAATAAACCTAAATTATTTGAATCTAACTTCTCTCCCCAACCCTGATAATTGTATTTATATAACATAATTTGACCATTTGATGAGTTTACAGTTTCTGGGGTTAAGTTCAGAAAAACCTGGTAGTCAGAGTTAATAGAAGGTGGGATATCAAATCTCATGAAAGACAAAACCCCATCCGACAAACTCAGACTTTTATTATGGTTTGGAATGAGTTTTTCATCAACATCAACATCAACAGACCTATCATTTAGTGGGTGAATTTTATTAGCTACCGTGAAGCTCCATATTTGGCTGCTAATCTCACCAACTTCGACCGACCAAGTATAAGTTTGGCCTGGCAGAAACGTTTCAAAAACCACATTATTTGGATAAGTCAAAGAGACGGTCTTATTTAGTCCTGGACCATTTATTGTGACTTCAGCTGTAATACCTGAATAATCTGTTTTCCAGGGGTAATTAAATGCCAGACCATATTCCATAGGAACATCAACTGCCCCATTCCCGGGAATAGGGACAGTAGGATAATAAGATCTGTATCCTGGAATCCAGTAGACAGAATCGCCATACTCATAGGCACCTATATCTGGTGCTTCACCTACGAATTTTCTGTGCTGTCCAAGATAAGATGGAGGATGGTTAGGAGCCTTATTTGGGTCAATATCCTCTCCATTATTAATACCTGAAATTACTACACCGCCATCTACTAACGGTGAACCCTTTCTAGGCCTAAAATCATAACCTTGGACACCCCCTGTAAATGGATTTAATCCAAACTGTGATTGCAAGGATGTATCGGATCTTTCTCGATTTTCAACCCACGGATCTTGTAGTTCAAAATGAGGATAGGTATAAGGAGCTATTTTATCTTCATCCAATGCCCTTCCGTACCAAAGCCCAGACTGGTTAAGTAGAAATTCGTTACTGGTATTCTCCGCAATCAAATCGCCTTGGCCTAGAGTGATATTCGGATCACCGGCGTCAGGGGTATGTGCCGATATATTCTTTTCTGCAACTGAATTAAGTAGGCGAGAATTTAAATTGCCTGCCATAGTTTCAGAAGTGTCATTTACATAGTCATCTCCGCAATATTTATTTCTAGGCATAGAAAGATCATTTTGATTGGTATCATAGCCAAGTAAATGGAATGCTCTGTGTCTATCGCCTTTTAATCTGAAGGCTAATTTGTTCCCTGCCGATACCACATTATGTATAACAGCATCAGTCCCACCGCAACTGCTATCAAGTCTCATTCCGTTGCGCTGATTATTTAAAAGCCAGCTATATCGAGTCGTTGAATTCGATGCATTGCCTCTGGTTCTCTGAATTCCACTCCCATCGATATTGATATATTGGTCT
>CAJWJL010000044.1:0-14178 GCA_913042135.1 uncultured Chloroflexota bacterium
TGATACGGTGGGACGGTCGAAGATATTGGCAGGCATTGTAATAGTCAAAGGCCTTATCAGCGAAAAGTTCAATCCGCAAACGACAATTACCAATTCATACCGTAGCTATCGCTATAACGACATGAATCACTCAAGAATTTCAATGCACATGGAAAGAATAGTGCATAAATTATTGTCCGCTGCATGCGGTTAGCAATTATTTACGGTATACAGAAGCAGAATAATAAATCCTTACCCCCAACAACGAAATCCCTAAGAAAACTTATGACGAAAAAGAGTATTTTCAAAGCCAAGCGTGTTGCAAATGAGAATGTTTCAGCATGGCTGGATGATCACGCAGTAATTGTTGAAAACGGCGTGATTACGGCCGTCGAGCCAACTTCCAATATTGCGGGTACCAACGAATCATACGAAGTTTTCGATCTCGGAAATAAATCGGTTCTACCCGGACTTATTGATGCGCACTCGCACATGCATTGCAGCGCCACACCTGAAGCGCAAGCACTCGCGTTAACTGAAAACGTCCAGCAGTTAACAATTCGAGCCACTAACAACATGCGTAAAGCTGTGCTTGCAGGAGTCACAACTATTCGGGATCTAGGATCACGAAATGAAGTTGCTTTCCAAGTCCGAGAGATGATCAACGACGGCCACGTTCCAGGACCAAGGTTATTACTCGCAGGCACTCCCATCACTATTACAGCCGGGCACTGTTGGTTCTTTGGTACTGAGGCTGACACAGAAGATCAAGTTCGACAAGCAGTTCGAACACAAGTGAAACTTGGAGCGAACGTAATCAAGATGATGGCAACAGGAGGAATGTTCACACCGACAGCAAACCCAAGGAAACCACAATATTCCGTCAAAACTTTAAAAGCCGCTGTCGAAGAGGCACACAGGGTAAATATTCCAATCGTCACTCATACTCTATCCGCTCAAGGAGTCAAAAATGTTGTCGAAGCAGGTGTGGACCACCTCATCCATTCACGGTGGTATCACGCAGATCCCACCCAAGGATTAGATTACGATCCATTAACTGTCGAACAAATGGTTGATAACGGCCAATGGGTAGACCCAACCATCGGACACCACTTATTGGGTCAGGAAGCTAAAGAAAGAGGTGAGCCGGGACCAAGTGATCCGCATTGGTCTGTTTCGAGCACTGTCGTTGCAGAACACGAACATATCGACACACTGAATAGAATGCATGACGCAGGTGTCAGGTTCACGACCGGACTCGACATGGGCATGCCATACGGCACGCACGATCGATCATGCGCAAATGCCTGGGCCTTCGTTGAAACTCTTGGGTGGTCTAACTGGAAAGCAATACATGCCAATACAGCAGGAACTGCCGAAGCTCTAGGACTAAACAAAGAAATCGGAAAACTCAAAAAAGGACACGCTGCCGACATTGCGGTGTTCAAGGGTGATCCATCTAAAGAGATACGTGATATGGACTGCGCCTCGACAGTCGTGAAGTCGGGTCAGGTCATCAAATTAAATGACAAGGTCCTGGTTTAGCTAACGCCCTAAAGCTTTCTTTCCGGCTTCAATCGTCTCTACTATGGAGTCCACATCAAACACACAACCTCCCCATGTCCCTCCGCTCGCAGATTGAAGGGCAGCCCAGAGACGAGAGTCGTCGGGCAACTGTGGATGCGGTGCCAAGTCACTTGGAATAAATCGCTTTTCCAGCTCGTCAGTACCCCAATCAACACCTTTGTCTTCACCACTGATCCCGATAAGGTTCACTGAACCTGACAGATCTTTTCGGTCGATGTTAATTTCAATCAAGTCCCCGTCTCTGACACGGCCAATCGGACCTCCGGCAAGTGCTTCTGGACCAACATGACCAATACAGGCTCCTGTTGATACACCAGAAAATCGTGCATCAGTTATCAATGCTACGTGTTTGCCATATGAAAGATGTTTCAGCGCAGCTGTCAACTGATACACCTCTTCCATGCCCGTCCCAAGGGGACCACCACAGGTGACGATCATGATGTCACCTGCCTTAATTTTGTGTTCATCATCTCTAGACTTAATCGCACCCATCGCAGCACGCTCTGATCGAAATACTCGAGCAGGACCAACTTTTCTATACACACCGTCACTGTCAACGACAGAAGGATCTATTGCAGTACTTTTGATTACAGAACCTTCGGGTGCAATGTTGCCTCTCGGGAATGTCACGGTACTGGTAAGTTTCTTTTCACTTGCACGATCCGGCGACATAATGACGTCCTCGGGGTCTACCCCGTCCACGTCTTTGAGGTACTTTCGGACATCATGGCGTCGCTCAGAGTCTTCCCACCAATCAAGGTTCTCATCAAGTGTCTGGCCTGTAGCTGTAAGAACATCCGTATTTATAAGACCCAAACTGCGCAGGTGCAGCATCACCTCTGGAACACCACCTGCAGCGTATAGCTGGGTAGTAGGGTGACCGACTGGACCGTTCGGTAAAACATCAACCAATCTGGGTACATCTAAATTAACTCTGTTCCAGTCTTCAACGGTCATACGTTTTCGTCCGGCAGCATGGGCAATCGCTGGCATGTGCAACAACAGGTTTGTGGAACCTCCGCAAGCAGCATGAACCGCCATTGCATTCTCAAAAGCGGCGTCTACCAAGATATCTCTGGACGTTACTCCACGACGCTCCATCATCACTAAAGCACGTGCAGAACGACGTGCAATGTCATGCCAGGCAGGAGTTCCACTTGGTGAAAGGGCCGAATGGGTTATTGCGAGGCCCAGTGCCTCAGCAACAACCTGTGAAGTACCAGCGGTCCCAAGAAATTGACACCCTCCTCCGGGTGACGCGCATGAGCGACACCCAACATCCTGCGCATACTCAAGAGTCACTTCACCTTGAGCAAACCTAGCTCCAATTGATTGAATCTGACCCGTATCCTCTCCGACATTAGGCTTCAGTGTCGTTCCGCCAGGAACGACAACAGTAGGCTGACTTCTAAGTCCAGCCAAAGCCATCATCATTGCAGGCAAGCCCTTATCACAGGAAGCAACCCCTAAAACTCCTCGCACGGTGGGCAATGAGCGCGCAATCCGTCTGAAAACCTGCGCCGCGTCATTCCGGTAAGGAAGTGAATCAAGCATTCCAGTGGTTCCTTGAGTCCGACCATCACAAGGATCCGAACAGAAAGCTGCAAATGGAACAGATTTCAGTTTTTTTAACTCTTCAGCAGCGTCGGTAACCATGTCACGTAATTCGAAATGGCCTGTATGCAACCCAAGTGCTATAGGTGAACCGTCTTCGTCTTTGACGCCACCAACAGTTGAAAGAATAATGAATTGCTTTCGCATCAACTCTGAAGGATTCCAACCCATTCCAGCATTCTGTGTCATTCCAAAATGATTGCCACTGGGTTCTTCAATAAGAAACTCGGCCGTAAATGGAACGGTCCCCTTAGGACCATCAGCATGGGTTTGGATCTCACGGTTTGCAGGATCCTCGCCAATGCCAAGAATATCGCCAATCGCAACATCGGCCGTATCGTGATCAGGATAAACACGTGAGGTCATTACTGGTTCCAGTCGAATTTGTATTTTTGTTTAAATGAGATTCGGAATAAAAAGAATAATACTTCTTACAACGGCTTGATTATTGTTCTAGATGCAAACCTTATGCAAACCTATATTCGAAAAAGCGATCGCACTAAGGACTATCGCAGGATAGAAGTCAAGGCATGAGGATCATAACCTGAAAACTTGAACTACAATCCACCCACCTCGCTAATACCAATCGATATACGGGAACCAATAATTTGAAAATTACGGATATAAAAAGCCACATTATAATGCCCATCCCGGGTCTCGCATGGCTCTTCATCGAAGTCGAAACAGACGAGGGAGTCACAGGACTTGGAGAATGCACAGATTACGCTGTGAACGGCCACTTAGTGCGTGGCCTTGAGGCGATAAAACCATTGGTAATCGGTGCGGACCCCAAGAATATCGAAGAGATATGGCAACGAATTTTCCATGTAAATTCCGACCTGAATGGACGTGGCTATATATCTCATTTAATTAGCGCAATAGACATCGCCTTATGGGACATTAAAGGCAAAGTTCTGGGGGCACCCATTTACGACCTGCTGGGAGGTCCGGTCCACGAAAGTGTCCCTCTTTACACACACGTTAGAGACATCAGCTTCGGTAAGGGCATCGACGTGCTGATAGAAGAGGCAAAGCTCACAGTTGAGGCAGGTTATGAGGCAATCAAAACCGACCCGTTTCCAAATCGGCGCACAATGGGTGAAACGTACTACGGCGCAAACATGGTCGAACGGATGGAACCTAAGGCGATTGCAGATGCCGTCGAATGGATGGAAGCTCTAAGAGAGACCGTTGGCCCCAACTACGAACTTCTTGTAGACGCTCATGCAAGAATGGACGTTGCGTCAGCGATTAAAGCAGCAAACGCTATAGAACATGTTGACCTCGTATGGTTCGAAGAACCTACACACGTGGAAAACCACAACTCACTTCGCCAAATACGCGAAAACACGAGTGTCCCGCTATGCGTAGGCGAGCGTCACTTTACACGCTGGGACTACGATGAAATCCTCCGCGACAGGCTGGTCGATTACATAATGCCCGACATTGCGTGGTGCGGAGGCATCAGTGAGATCCGACGCATCGCTTCTATGGCAGAAACGCAATACATAAGAGTAAGTCCGCACGACGCGCTTGGTCCGGTGGCAATTGCAGCCTCCTTCCAGGCTTCGATAGCCATTCCAAACTTGTATCGCGAGGAATGCCTGCACACATGGTTTAAAACTTTTGAAAAAGTCATCACACCGATGTTTGACATTCGAAATGGCTCTATATTCCCTAATGGTCGGCCGGGACTTGGGATCGAACTTATCCCTGAGGCATTGGAGGAATTCAAGATCGATGTCGATTCACCCGAAGCCCAGCCAGGATGGTGGAACAGTTCGAACAAATCCACCAATGCATGGGCCACTCAGGATGATGACTAGCTACGATACCTCTTACAATTACCCGACCATAGGACAACAATTGGAAATCTTTGGAGGTAAGGATTAATCCAATTTCTGCCCGAACGACGCCAAACGGTGATCGAGTCAAGATAAAACTACATGAACTAAAACCACGCCCAAGTCACAAGAATGAGGAACTGGATAGGTGTCGTATACCCACATATTCGCCGGAAACCCGTTAGATAGAGGTGACATTGAGCGTCGAGACGAACAGTTACTCAAGAATATGGTTTGGCAGGACAACGCCAAATTTCTGCCTTTTCACACGCTTAATCCACTAATACTCAAAAAGGAACGAGCTGAACTAGCCTGGATTGGCAACCAATTTCTAAACCAAGTGGCTAAAGAAGTCGGCGACCCTATATTTCTGGGCTTCGATAACGAACGAAATCCCTGCTTTGCTGTAGATGTAACTCTGGTAGAAAAGCCATCTGACATCTCAAGTTTTACGGGACAGGCTGATTTTGAAGACGGTCGTTCAGCCGCCATTTCAATAACTAACGAACAATCTGGAATCCTTGCACAAGCCCGTTCAAATCTGAACTGGCATGCTCAGAACAGGTTCTGCTCTGTCTGTGGAACTGAGTCTCAAAGTCAGCGCGGCGGTTTAATGCGCGAATGCAGTAAATGTAAAACGCAACATTTTCCAAGAACTGATCCAGTAGCCATCATGCTTGTTTACAAAGGTGAACGATGCGTAATGGGCCAGACACTCGCTCGCTCAAATTCGACTTTCTATTCATGCCTTGCTGGATTTATGGACCAAGGAGAATCAATAGAAGAAGGTGTCAGGCGGGAAGTGCGAGAGGAATCCGGATTAGAAGTCGGAAAAGTTACATACCATTCATCTCAGCCCTGGCCTTTTCCGTCTTCCCTGATGATCGGATGCCATGCCGAAGCGATATCGGATGAAATCGTCTCTGACCCGGGCGAAATGTCAGATGTTAGATGGTTCACCAAGGAAGACGTAAAACTAGCGTTAGAAGACAAGCTAGACGACGTTAATATCCCCGGCCCTATCGCGATCGCACATCACCTGATCAAGGCATGGGCATATGAAATGAATAGATAGCAGGTGTGAGAAATTATCCCTGAACCAAATTTGCCGCTCCCAGCAAAAATCAACTGTATTAACGTCGTCTTTTGTTAACCCACTACTTCAACCTACAACTCTTAGCCTGGTAAAACATCCCTGAACAATCTCAGCATATTTCCACCAGCTATCTTCTCAATTTCAGCAGACGTAAAACCTGATGCTGATAGTGGATCCCACAGATTTGGTAATTCACCTGAATCTTCCAATCCCTTTGCCCAGGTCAAATCTTCTTGATCGGTGTTACGCAAATAAGGAACATCCCTAGCAGGATCACCTAAAACCCAATCAGGACCCAACCCAACCACATCGATTCCGCCAACTTCGTACACGTAGCGGATCTGACGCACAACGTCACTGATTTCTGCTTGCACACCATTTTGTCCAAGTACCAATCTTGAACAAAAATGCATCCCTATCACACCTCCATTATCCGCCATGGCACGTATCTGGCCATCCCACAAATTCTGTTGTTTGTCCGCAATAGATCGACCCCCAGAATGAGAATTCAATATCGGTTTAGAAGTAGTTTCTAACGCATCGATAATGGTTTGAGGAGCAGAATGTGAGACATCAACTATCATTCCCCGCGCGTTCATTATTTCGATCGCCTCTCGGCCAAGCTGCGTAAGACCAGGTTGATCCGGATCGTCTTCTTGTGTCTGTGAAGCACCCAACAAGTTCGGCATGGCCCAGTTAAATTGAACATGTCGCAAACCCATGGGAAACCAAGCATCGATTAAACCTGTGTGGGAGCCCAGAATTTTGCCACCTTCATTGCCCGCAATAACAGCCAGTTGACCTGCGCTTCGAGCCATCTCAAGATCCGAAAACTCTCGGATGACACAAACCTTATTTCTAGGGTCATCGGCGATGGCATGCAATTTCGTTAACGCATCAAGGCCACGTTGCCTAAAACCATCGTAACTGTCATAGGCTTCAAGGTATTTTTGTTTCGTTGGCGCTTCAATCCACGAGTCAATTGTAAGGTGAAGGATCTTACCGGTAACTCCACCTTGAAGATCTCGCAAATAGTCCTCCGCTCGTTGGGTGTGATCGTGTGCAAGATAAACAGGAAAATCAGACATTGTGAGATTATGACTCAAGGTCTAGCAAACTAACAAGACCACTATGCCAGTCATATCCAAAAGGTCGACGATTTACATTAATAGCAGGGCTTGACCAGTAGTACAAAATGAGTGAGCGATGTGGAGCATGAAACTCCTCTAGTGTGTTGCCAAAATAATCAGTCATACGTCCTAGGTACTGACCAGATTCAACGATTTCCCCTTCATTGACCGCGGGATGCCATACGCCGGACATATTCGCATTGATTTGATAGCGTCGGCCTTTTAGGACTTCCTGGGGTGGACGGGCCGGTTCTCCATCAATCATATCCAGCGTTTGCATAGCAGCTATATAGCCTTCTAAATGAGTAGCGGTATCTTTTGGAGTAGGAACACCGTTTTTTCCACACTCAACCCATATATTAGGAATCCCTTCTTCCAGAAGAGCCAGACAAAACGGTGGGATCGAAACTTCCTCATTTCTCGGTTCGATGTATTTGACATCAAACCCACGAGCAAGCGAGAGTGACTTCTCAATCAAGTTCTTAGAACCTTTAATGGGAATCGGAACCCAGGGCATTAAGGCCTGGGCCATCTCTCCCGCGTGTGAATCAATAAGGTAATCTGAGTTTTTTACCACCTCAAAAAGTGTGTCGATCAGTAAATCACTGTATGTCCCATCGGAATTTCCTGGTCGAATAAAATGAACCTCTTTCTGATCAATAGGACTCAACTGCATATTTCGTTCCATGAACGCGCGAGTTGAAATCACAGGAATAACAACAAGAGTCCCTGAAAGTTCCATCGGATCTACAGTTGAAATAAGTTTCTGGGCAGCAAGAATCCCCGAGTACTCTCCTGCATGCATCCCAGACATTACTGTAAGAAAGGGTCCGGGTTGAGCACCACGGATACGCGCTACGGGCAGTTCAATCATCTCTCCTGAATGATGAATCCGATTAACTAACAGCTGTTCATAACCTGGTTCATCCGACCATGACGATTGGAAATGATCCAGACTAACTGATTGAGTTATCACCGATCTTTCTCCCTCTTGTATTGGTAGACTTTCGCCTCGGCGAATATCAATTGTCGTTTAGTCTGGTATCTCAAATCAAAAGAGAATTTAGTTGAAAATTAAATCAGTCAGATCCGTACGAGTAAGCCTACCGGAGCAAACCAGTGAGGTTAACCCACGTCGCCCGTCATGGAATAAGTCCGCTAAACGAGCTATGCCTATAAATTTATACCCTAGGTTTTCGCGATACCCTCACGATATGCCCGCAGGCCAGCTAGATACAGTATGGGTAAGAGTAGTCGCAGAAGACGGCACATGGGGCCTTGGGCAGTGTGCATTTGGCGAACCCGTATCCGCCTTCATTAACACCGTAATAGCTCCGATTATCGAAGGCCAAAACTGCATGGCAATCGAACACCTGAATGACTTGATCGTGCGGGTCTCTCAAAGGTTCGGAACTTCAGGTACAGCTTCAACCGCAATGAGTGGGGTTGATCTAGCGCTATGGGATCTCAAAGGCAAGATTCTTAATCAACCCGTTTACTCACTTCTCGGTGGACCGGTACGTGAATCTATTACGTGCTACGCAACATCCGACGATTTGGACTGGTCTCAGGAACTCGGTTTCACCAAATTTAAGATCACTAACCCATCGCACTACTCCGACGGAGATGCCGGCATCAAGGCTGTGATCGATCACGTCTCTCAAGCAAGAGAACGCGTGGGTGCAGAACACGACTTAATGATCAATCCGGTGATGTCTTACAACTTCGAGTTCGCCCAACGCCTGCTTGAACATTTGCGACCATACAATCTACGGTGGCTTGAGGAACCATTAGTTCCTACAGACAATGACGGCCTCGCCAGACTACGAAAATCAGCACCATGGGTCGCAATCGCTACGGGCGAGGACCATCACGGTCGACACGCGTTCCTTGACCTCGTTGAAAAACGTGCGGCAGATATCCTGCAGCCTGATCTAAATTGGGGTGGAGGGCTAACTGAGGCAATGAAAATACATACAATCGGAGAAATTGCTGGAATCGCTACCATCCCTCATGGCGGTGCCAATAATCCGTTCGGACAACACTTCGCAATGGCAGCTACCGAATCCCCAATGGCAGAATACTGGCTGGGCACAGATCCCGGTGTTCCACTCGAAGACACCATCCGTATCCCCGGCACCGCAATACCAGTAAATGGCAAGATAGTTCCATCATCAGACCCTGGCTTCGGCATGCACATTGAACAAGACGACATCAGCGAATGGAGCACCAGCTGATATGAAGATAAAAAATGTTCGTTGTGTACAGGTAAACACACCATTAATCGAACCCGGTCCCAATACAAAACCCGGATGGAACACCCACGCAATACGATCAAATCCCATTGCAAGATATCCAGAATTTACGCGAGTAGACGGTCATAAGCCAGGAACAACAAAAAAAGCCTGGGTACAAATTACCGCTGAAAACGGTACGTTTGGTCTAGGGTCTTTCGCTCATGGGCAGATCGGCGCGTCTTTAATTGATTACTTCATAGCCCCACTCATAGAAGGAAAAAACGCGCTGGCCATTGAATTAATGAATGATTTGATCTGGCGTTCAAGTGAAGGATTTCAGGGTGGAATTGCGACCGCAGCTCAAAGTGGTGTCGACTTAGCTCTGTGGGATCTAAAAGGTAAATTACTTGGCAGACCCGTTTACGAACTTATCGGTGGCCCCAGCCGAAAAGCGGTCGAACTGTACGCCACCGGTGACGATCTTGAATGGATGAAAGAACTTGGCTTTAAGAGGTTCAAAATCAGTAACCCATTTTTTTACGAAGAAGGGTCTGAAGGACTCAAAAAGCTTGAGGAGCACGTTGCGAAATCCAGGGAGATAGTAGGCGAAGATGCGGAACTGACATTCAATCCAGTTATGTCGTTCAATGCGGATCTAGCACTCCGAGTAGCAGAGCGACTTCGCCCATACAAACTGAGATGGTTTGAAGAACCTCTGCCACCATGGGACCTTGAAGGTTACATCGAACTAAAACGTGCAATGACCTGGACAGCGCTGGCAACAGGTGAGCATCACTATGGACGCAAAAGTTTCCACCAATTGATTTCATCAAGAGCTGCCGACATCCTGCAGCCCGACATCGAATACACAGGCGGGCTTTCAGAAACCTTGAAGATATACACAAATGCTGAAGCTGCAGGAATAGAGACTATTACTCACATGGGTGGTAATACCGCATGGGGTCAGCACTTTGCAATGTCCATGCCTGAATCATCTTTGGCAGAATGGTTTATGCATACAAATGTTGGACAGCCTCTCGGAGATAGGCTTTTACCAGGGGTTTCCACACCGGAAAACGGAGCGGTTATACCATCTGACGCGCCAGGATTCGGGTTAGAAATACCTGAGGATTGGATTGTCCCATGGGAACACGGAAATCAAGTCCGGGTTACTTATCTCTCGCCTAAGGACTCTGTGAGATGACTCATCCAAAACACACGATCGTTATCGGTGGAGGCATCGTAGGTGCTTCGGTAGCTTTTCATCTTGCAAAAAGTGGTGTACAGGTGGATGTTATTGAATCCCAACAACCAGCACAGGGAGCCTCAAAGGTTTCTTACGCATGGATAAACGCACGAGATAAACATCCGTTCAGATATCACGAATTAAACCGTAGATCTCAGGATATGTGGAGAAGGTTCGAAGATGATCTCCAAACAGATATCGGCTTGGTTTGGGGAGGTGAAATGCGTTGGACAGCCACGGAAACAGGGGCACTGGAGTTTCGCTCTAGAGTGGCCGAACTCCAGGAGTGGGGCTACTCAATTCGTGAAATATCTCCTGAAGAAGCCGCTGAAATAGAACCGGGTATATCTTTCGGGAATCCTACTTCTGTTTCTTATACAGATTCTGATGGACATGTAGACCCAGAAAGAGTCGTAGATGGGTGCCTGTCATTGGTGAGACAAACCGGAGGGTTGGTACATACAAATGAGTCGGTAAAAAACTTCATCAAATCCCGAGACTCAATCAGTCACGTAGTTACCACCAAAGACACGTATGAATGCGACTCGGTCGTAATAGCTGCTGGTGCCGAAACGCCAAAGATTGCAGAGATTTTGGGATCTAAATTTCAAAACATCCATTCTCAAGGCGCAACGGTTATCACCGATATATTGCCAGTGCCTTTGTTTAATTCAATCGCTGCAATGCATAGTCCGAGAGATCTAGACGGTGTCCTGATTAACTCACGGCAATTAACTGATGGGCGGGTGATGATTCACGGCGGCACACACGCGGGCTCAATTGCCGACGAATCCATCGAAGATGCAGAAATGCTTATCCAGGAAACGGCCAAATACTTGCCTTCGACACGAGACCTCAGAGTCCAAGAAGTGCGCTCCGCCTTACGGCCAATGCCTCCCGATGGCCTCCCTGTACTCGGACGCCTGACATCAACCCCAAACGCATATATCACTTACACCCATTCAGGTGTGACTCTCGCACCGATGATAGGAGAAATGGCTGCCCTGGAGATCCGTACAGGTGTGGAAACCGAAATACTCGCACCCTACAGGCCGGAAAGATTCAACCGATAGACACACGAACGATTAAGTATTAAATCTCAACTACAGCAACTAAACGAAGAATCTTGAATCCTGCAATAACCTAATAATAAAAATGCACATCGTCGACGCTCATCCACATATTTATTCAAATAATCGAAAGAAGTATCCGACTATTAATGACCCTTGGAATCCTGGAGAGCCGGCAACGGCGGAGGATTTGAAAATCAAAATGGATTCGGCAGGAGTTGAACGCGCTGTTTTTATACAAACCGGCACGTTCTACGGATGGGATAACCGCTATATTTTGGATTCCACCCGTCAGTTCGCGGAATGGGCTACCGGAGTTGTGACTTTAAATCCTGATGATGAACGACACCTCGAAATTCTTGAAGAGGCAGTCAAAAATTATTTTGTCCGTGGTTTGAGAGGCACACCAGACAAAGACGGAAACATTAACTCCAACAACGTCGAAAGGCTATGGACCAAAGCCCGTGATCTGGGAATAGTTGTCAACTGCATGGTTATGGATGATCTTGATCTGGTACCGCAGATTGAAGCACTTTCCCTTAAACTCGATGGCCTACGAATCGTGATCGATCACTGCCTGATGCTTAATTCGACTAGGAAGACCGAATCAACTATCGACTGCATGAAAAAATTGTCACGCCTTCCCAACCTGTACGCCAAATTGACCAGTGGAACTCACGGCTCGGCACGAGTGTACCCGCATGAAGACATGCACGGACTTTTGAAGCAGGTGATCGATGCATTTACTCCTGATAGATGCGTGTGGGGATCCAATTTTCCAAACGCGCTTTGGTCGAAGGGTACAAGCTATGCACAAAACCTTTCACTATTTACCGATGAATTAGGGCTTTCACAAACTGACAAAACAGCCATTCTAGGTAAAACCGCACAAATTCTATGGTTTGGTGAACATATACCTGCACGATCGTAGAATCCAGTAAAATCACCAAACCCAAGCAATGACCACAATCCATCAAAACCGACCAAAAATGAAACGCCCGCTCGCCGTGCACGTCATGGCAAAGCCGAGCGGAGCTATTTGTAATATCGATTGCACATACTGTTTCTACCTTGAAAAAGAAAAACTCTATCCTGACAAAGCCCGCGGACAGTGGAAAATGGGCGACGAAGAGCTCGAGGCTTATGTAAAACAATACATAGAGGCCCAAGACATCCCGGTCGTAAACTTTGCTTGGCAGGGCGGCGAACCCACGCTAATGGGAGTCGATTTCTATCGGAAGGCCGTAAAACTTCAGAAGCAATACGCCGGCAAAAAACAAATTTCAAATGCTTTTCAGACCAATGCAATATTGATAGATGACGAATGGGGTGAGTTTCTGGCAAAAGAAAAATTCCTCATTGGCGTTTCGATAGACGGACCCGAAGATATTCACAATCGATACAGGGTCGGACGTGGCGGTGAGCCGACTTGGGACAAGGTGATGACCGGCATCGAAGTGCTTAAAAAGCACAATGTGGAATTCAACACACTTACGGTGTTACATAAACACAATGCGGACCACCCTAAAGAGCTATACCAGTTCCTCACCAGAGAAGTAGGCAGTCATTTCCTGCAATTCATCCCTATCGTCGAACGAGTAGCCGATAAATTACCTGCCCATTTCCTGCAGCTGGTTGGACCAGAATTCAGGGACGGTGCAACCGTCACTGAGTGGTCTGTAGGATCCGAACAATACGGGCGATTCTTGAATGGTGTATTTGATCAGTGGGTACGAAAGGATATAGGACAGTACTTCATACAAATTTTCGATACCACCCTGGCCGGGTGGATGGGCCAAAACCCGGGACTTTGCATATTTGCAGAAACTTGCGGTGATGCAATGATCATAGAACACAATGGCGATGTGTATTCATGTGATCATTTTGTATATCCAGAGTACAACCTCGGCAATGTAGCAGATACAACCATTCGCGAAATGGCAGAAAGTCCAAAACAGCGTAAATTCGGAACCGACAAAAGAGATACGCTTCCGGAGTACTGTCGAAAATGTGAATTCCGCTTCGCTTGTAACGGCGGCTGTCCCAAACAGCGATTTACTAAGACACCCGATGGTGAAGATGGATTGAACTATCTTTGCGCAGGCTACAAGACATTCTTCGGGCACACCCAACCCTACATGAAGGCAATGGTTAACGAACTTAGAAACGGTCAGCCGGCTGCAAACATAATGCAGAAAACCAGTCTCATACCAGAGTCCTCTCGCAATCCCTATTCAGGAGTAGGCCGCAACGATAATTGCCCCTGTGATAGCGGGAAAAAATTCAAGCGATGCCATGGATCAACTTAAATAATTTCCGCACCGCACGCAAGTTTGATTTTTTAGTCTTGGCAACTAATCGCAAATATCTATTGA
>CAJWJL010000045.1:0-14049 GCA_913042135.1 uncultured Chloroflexota bacterium
TAAGTTGAATTTGGTAGAAAAAGGGCCTTTGTCCGACTTATACTCATAGGGCCTTTTGACATCACTGCCAGTTCTCTGATCGATGGAGAGTTGAAATTCAGTTTTGCGATCGACAAGGGCGGCTGGGATTTCATGGTTGACTTCGAAGGTTGTCTATACGGCGATACTATTGAAGGCTCCTACTATCCAGGCGCCGTTGCAGTGAACGGCCGCCGAATTTCACACGAATAACAACAACCCCGGCGAAAAGGGATCAGAAATGAAAATTACCGACGTAAAAGTGACCGTATGGGAATGGAATGACATCCCTCCGACCAGATACACCCTCAACGTAAAAAGCTCAGGTACGCGTTCAACTCACATGGCATTGGTAAAAATCTTGACTGATGAAGGGATTGAGGGATATGCGTTTATGGGTAACGCGCTAAGCTCCCTCGGTAATGACGCAAAGCTGATCGCAGAAAGATACAAACCAATGCTGGTAGGCCAGGACCCGCTGGCTCGTGAGCGAATCTATCAGCGCATGTCAACCTGGGCAATGGGCGGTATCATGCGAGTTATTGGCGCAATCGATGTCGCCTTGTGGGACCTCGCCGGTAAAGCTGCCGGTGTTCCGATCCACAGCTTAATGGGTTCCTATCGCGACTCAGTGCCTGCTTATGCAAGTTCTGCTGTATTCGAAAATACCGAGGAATATGCTGAAGAAGCAGTGCGTTATATGGAAGCTGGGTGGAGCGCCTATAAGATCCACCCACCAGCGATCGCGGCCTGGGACATCAAAATCTGCGAGGCCGTGCGCCGAGCGGTCGGTGATGATTATCGCATCATGCTAGATTCAACATGGTCATATGACTATCCCGATGCCCTGCGTGTCGGACGGGTAGCTGAAGCGCTGGGATTTTACTGGTACGAAGATCCGCTGGCACATGACGATTTGTACGGTTATGTGAAGCTGAAACAAGACCTGCGCATTCCTATCATGGCAACTGAAATGCCAGGCACCGGCCCGACCGCCTATGCACCCTGGATCATGCAGCAGGCAACTGACTACTTGCGCGGTGACGTTGCTATCAAAGGCGGCCTGACACCATGTCTGAAGACCGCTCACACGGCGGAAACATTTCAGATGAACTATGAGGTTCATCACGGCGGTAATTCACTTAATAATGTCGCCAACCTTCATCTGATCATGGCCGTCAAAAACTGTGAGTACTTCGAAGTTCTGTTACCTGATGAAGTACAAAAGCATGGTCTGGTTCAGGACATAGAAGTAGACGAAAATGGTCTTGTCCATGCCCATCAGAGCCCGGGCCTCGGTGCAGAAATAGACTTCGATCTGATAGAGCGCAACAAGGTCGGAGAGCTGTAATGCAGAATTTCGTAGACAAAACCGTCTTCATTACCGGTGGAGGCAGCGGGGTAGGACTGGGTATTGCCAAGGCCTTCGCGAAAGCGGGCGCAAATGTTGCCATCGGTGACATCCAGGAAGATCGGCTCGCAGAGGCTGAACAGCAATTGCGAGAACTCACAGACTCAATACTATCAGTGAACGTCGATACAACCGACATTGCTTCACTACAAAGCGCTTCCGATACGATTGAAGTTACATTAGGCCCAGTCAGTGTCCTTTGTAACAATGCCGGCATCGGCGGGGGTGGTGTGATACTGGAAACCCCGGATGAAAAATGGCGGCGTGTTATTGAGGTAAACGTCTGGGGGCCATTGAATGGTATTCGTGTATTTCTGCCCGGCATGTTGGCGAGCGACGATATTGGGCATATCGTAAACACGGCATCTTTCAGCGGCATTCAAGGTCATCATTCACAGGGTCCCTACGGTACGAGTAAATTTGCTGCGGTGGGTTTGTCGGAATTTCTCCGCAATGATCTTGTGAGCAGCAAAATATCCGTATCCGTGCTATGCCCGCATGTCGTTGATACCCCAATCTTCTACCCTGACCTGAAACCCCAGGAAAAAGCTGCAATTGCTGAACGCAGAAAAACTATGCCCTGGCTAGAACAGATAGCAGTATCGGCGGACACAGTCGGCGAGCAAGTTCTCGCCGGTATCCGCAACGATGAACTCTATATCTTCTGCGACGGTAAAGACTCAAGAGAGATGCTGGAAGCGCGCTGCAACGACATGCTTGCCGCGATGGAACGTCAATTCCCGAAAGGATAAACAACGATGAACGAACCAAGACCCAAATTTGACTGGCAACAACTACAGGATATGCCGGTTGCGAAGTGGGAACCAGCCAGCCTCCTCGTAGACGGTAAGCTATACGTACTGGGTGGTTACGAAAACTACATCATGTCCAGCAAAAGACTGCACGTGTTTGACCCTGAAACAGGTAACTGGACAAAACTACAGGATATGCCAAGTGCACTGTCTCACGTCAATCTTGTACCGGGCGAGTCCGGATTCTGGTTCGCTGGTGGTATGAAAGACAAAGTGCACCCGGGCAAGGATCACATCATCTCCGAGGTCTGGCACTACAATCTGGAACTCGATCGCTATACAGCCGCACCGCTGCTACCGGGACATCGTGCCGGTGGCGGTCTCGCACGAGTTGCTGACAACCTACACTACATCTCGGGGCTTATGGCTGACAGAGATACAGATTCTCCTGATCATTGGATACTCGACCTTGCTGCATGGAGCAACGGCGAGAGAGCCGAATGGATCGACGCGGCACCATTGCCACTGCCACGTAACCAACTCTCCGTTGCAGTACTGAACGATGAGATCTATGTGATCGGCGGCCAGTTGAATCACGACAAGCAACAACTTGATCAGAACAATGTCGATATTTATGACCCCAAATCGGATACCTGGCGGGAAGGCCCCTCGCTCCCCTACGGCCATTCACATTCCGAAGGCGCAACTTTCGTTCACAATAATATGATCTGGATGATCGGTGGTCACCACACGCCTGCCGGCGAAAAGAAAGGCTTCTGCGGTGATGTGCTAACTCTGGTCGCCGGGGCCAACTGGCAGATCAGCAGCAAGTTACCAAAGCCGATTTCTTCTCCTGCTGCTTCAATCGTCGGCAACCGCCTTTACGTTGCGGGAGGTTGGGATGGGCGCCGCGAGAGTGAAACCAAAAAGTGGTTATCGTCACCGGAAGTCTGGGTCGCAGATATAGTAGTCTGACTAACAGACGCAAATGAACAAAACACAAAAAATCATGGTAGCCGTCGCGACGATCAGTGCTGTTAGCATAGCCGGATACCAGATGTACTGGGCTTATGTTTCAGACAAATATGGCCAACACCTGCCAACTGTGTGACGTCACGAGACATAGTGGAGGTGCAGGTTATATGGATTCCAATGACGTTTGACCTGTGTCAATATTCCGCGTGGAAAACTGTTTACAATACCGCCGACCTAATAAAAGCTAAGGAAAACTAGTCATGGATGAAGATCAGGAACCCGTCCCTTTGTTCCAACGCCTTCTGGATAACCCGTTCATTTTGTTATTGATCGGCGTTGCCTCCCCCGCGGTTCTCTATTTGATATGGGGAATAATGGAAATCGTGAGCATCCCTCTGGCTAACTAGCTGGAACCTATTTACTAAATATTAGTAACAAAAAGAATTACCTGCCGTTAAGCAGTACGCTTGAATACGGGCAAGAACTAGGAGTTTCGAAATGACTAGCCTGTCACCTCCAAAAGACAAGATCTGGTGGAATGAACCGATCGAAAAAGCTGAACTGATCTGGATCACCATCGTATTCCTTTGGGGTCTAGTGATGTCCTTCATGATGCCGTTCTGGCATGTAGTAGGGTCTCAGAACATATCCACTGAGACCTATAAGACGACACCCGAAAAATTCATGCAGCAAACCCAGGCGTTTGTTGATGAATATACGGTGCGAATGGATGATGGCCCGAGGCAATACCCGGTCGTGAAACCACCACCTGGCGGAGACGTCTATCTGGTGGCAAGGCTCTGGGATTATTGGCCGGTTGTCGAATTAAAGAAAGGTGAATCCTATCGGTTCCACCTGAGTTCACTGGACTGGCAGCATGGATTTTCACTGCAGCCAGCTAATATCAATATTCAGATTGTTCCAAAATACGAGCATGTTGTGACTTTCACACCTGATCAATCAGGGGACTACAGTGTGTTGTGTAATGAATATTGCGGCATCGGTCATCATATGATGCTCGGCAAGATAATCGTTGTGGAGTAGAGTAATGTCAGAACAATTCAGAACTTGCCCTGACACTGGGCTCAAGCTTTACCAATCGACGGAAAACCTTATTAAAGCTAATGCGGTTGCAGCTGTCGTGTTTTTACTGGTAGGTGGTATCTATGGACTGCTGGTTGGTTTGACACGGTGGCCTGCTGTGCACCTGTTGCCTGCTGACTGGTTCTACCTGAGCCTGACCGCTCACGGTATCAATGTGCTTATATTTTGGCTTATATTTTTTGAGATGGCCGTATTGTATTTTGCGTCCTCTGTCATCCTTGGAAGCCGACTGGCTGTACCGAAATTTGCCTGGGTGGGATTTGGCCTGATGCTGATTGGCGCCCTGATGAACAATTATATTGTTCTGACCGGCGAAGCGAGCGTCATGATGACTTCCTATGCGCCGATGGAGGCACATCCTCTATTCTATTTAAGCCTGATATTGTTTGCGGTAGGAGCATTGATTGGCTGCTTTGTCTTCTTCGGCACGCTTGTCGTTGCGAAAGAGGAGAAGACCTATGAGGGGTCTGTTCCCCTGGTTACTTTTGGTGCGATCACTGCGGCAATTATTGCTGTGTTCACGATCATCAGTGGTGCTATCATCCTGCTGCCTACACTGGCCTGGAGCCTCGGCCTCATTGCTGAAGTTGATGCCCTGATGTATCGCCTGATCTGGTGGGCCTTTGGCCACTCATCACAGCAGATTAATGTGGCAGCTCATATTGCGGTCTGGTACGCCATTGCCTCGATTGTTTTTGGTGCCAAACCCATGTCTGAAAAAGTTAGTCGCATGGCATTTTTCATGTATATCCTGTTTCTGCAGATTGCCAGTGCGCATCACCTGTTGGTGGATCCCGGTGTCAGTGCGGAATTCAAGATGTTTAACACCAGCTATGCCATGTATCTTGCTGTTATGGCCAGCATGGTTCACGGGCTCACTGTTCCCGGTTCCATTGAATCTGCACAACGTGCCAAGGGGCTCAACGGGAGTCTGTTTGAATGGCTACGTCGTGCTCCCTGGGGTAACCCAACCTTCTCTGGAATGTTTCTCTCGCTGGTCGGGTTTGGCTTTCTCGGCGGGATTTCGGGTGTAACGATGGGTGCGGAACAGATCAATATTCTGGTCCACAACACAGTGTATGTTCCTGGACATTTTCACGCTACCGTAGTCCTTGGTACCACACTCTCCTTCATGGCCATGACCTATTGGCTGGTTCCGGTTATTTTCCGCCGTGACCTGATCTGGAAAGGTCTGGCGAGCTGGCAGCCCTACCTGTTTGGCCTTGGTATGGCAGGTGTATCGCTGTTCCTGATGGGCGCTGGTACGCTCGGCGTTCCAAGGCGACATTGGGATATCACCTTCTCTATGACTGGTGGGGAGGTATACGAATTCCCCGCTGCAGCGAATACACTGTTAGCCCTCAATGGTCTATCGGTTGCACTGGCCGTCGCCGGTGGTGCCGCCTTCTGTCTGATAATTGTCGGGTCGTTACTGTTCGGCAGGAAGCTTGGACCTGATGAACAGCTGGATACACCGCATATGGCAACGCCTCCCACGGATGCCGAATACGAGAAATTGGACAAGCACGGAATTTCTGTTCCCGGAACACTGGTTCTGGCGCTAGTATTCTTTGCGGCGTTTGCAGTGTACTATTTCATCAACTGGAAATACCTCGCAGAAACCTGGGGTATTAGCTGATTCAAAGTAGGAATTTGTGCGCTAGAAGAACGCCAGGCTAACCAGCCTGGCGTTCTCATTTTGGACGAAAACCAGCAAGGATGCTGATCAAATTAGAACTCTGAACATGTTGCGAGTGACCCCCTGGATTTTCCTGATGCTGTGCCTGGCTTATGCTGGTCTGATAAAGGCTAATGTGGGTCATGGGCAGATGCAGAGGAGCGATTTTAGCCGCGATGAAGCCCTCGAGAAAAGCCAGTCGGTGGTTGGTCAGCAGGTGGGTGATCACAAATTCCTGGATTCCACAGGGAAAAACATAAGGTTGTCTTCCTATTTTGGTAAGCCACTCGTTGTCAGCCTGATTTACACCAGTTGCTTCCACATTTGCCCGACAACAACGCGGCATTTGTCCAGCGTGATTGAAAAAGCACGTGAAGCACTTGGCGATGAGGGCTTCAATATCATCTCCGTTGGTTTTGATGTGCACATGGATAAGCCGCAGGCAATGGGACAATTTGCCGAAGCACAGAATATTGACCTGGCCAGCTGGCAGTTCCTGAGCGCTGATCAGTCAACAATTGATCAGTTAAGTAAAGACTTGGGGTTCATCTACTACCCGTCACCGAATGGATTTGATCACCTGATTCAGACTTCTATCCTTGATGAGCAGGGGCGTGTGTACCGTCAGGTTTACGGGATGGATTTTGATATACCATTACTGATTGACCCTTTGAAGGCGCTTGTATTCTCGTCAGACGACAAGCCGCTGGTTGAAGCTGTATCCAACAAGGTTCGCCTCTTTTGCACCGTCTACGACCCCGCGCGGGACAAGTATCGCTTCGACTACTCCATTTTTATCGGCACCTTTATCGGCTTTATGTGTGTGCTGATATTCGGAATGCGCCTGGTTAAGGAGTGGCGGTTAACCCTTCGATCCTGATGCTGAAACCTATCGCAAAATTTATGGATTGGGTATTTCCCAACCACTGGAATCCGATGGAGAATCTCGGCGCTCTGTCCTTCTATTTATTCTGGGTCATTACGGCAACCGGGCTCTATCTTTTTGTCTTTTTTGAAACCAGCATAGATGGAGCCTGGGCGTCAGTGGAAATGATCAGTAATGAACAATATTACATTGGCAGTATCATGCGCGGCGTGCATCGTTTTGCATCGGTAGCTATGGCAGTCACCGTAACGCTGCATTTGATCAAAGAGCTGTTGCTGAAACGCTACACGGGCGCACGCTGGTTTTCCTGGGTCAGTGGAGTACCTTTGCTTTGGCTGCTTTTCGCGTCCGACCTTGGTGGCTACTGGCTGGTGTGGGATGAAAAGGCCCAATACATTGCTATGACAAGCGCGGCTTTGTTTGATGCAATTCCGCTTGTCATCGTTGAGCCCATGGCGCTGGGCTTTCTTTCCCAGGAAGTGGTGAGCGATCGCTTCTTTACGTTGCTGATTTTTCTGCATGTGGGTATTCCTTTGGCCCTGCTGTTGGGAATGTTCTTTCACCTTCAGAGAATCAATCATTCCAGGTCTATGCCGAGAAGGCGGCTAGCTGTCAGCATTCTTGCGGCATTGGTTGTTATTTCTCTGTTGATGCCGGCAACCAGCATGCCCCAGGCAAATCTCAACAAGGTATTGGGGCCGATCGAGATGGATTGGTTCTATATGAACCCGCTCCCCTTCATCGATATGTGGGGCCCTGGTACTGTCTGGGTAGTCCTCGTCTCTTTTTCTACCTTACTCCTACTATTGCCCTTGACCGCCCGCGCCGCCAGCGATGTTGCCAGAGTTGATCCTGATTTTTGCAATGGCTGCGGTTGGTGTTACAAGGACTGTCCCTTTGATGCTATCTATATGAAGCCACATGATTCAAAGAAGAACCATATGCAGGCAGTGGTCAAAGAAGACTGGTGCGTCGGTTGTGGTATTTGTTCTGGTGCCTGCCCGACGGTTACGCCTTTCAAGCGGTTCAATGAGGCGAACAGCGGAATAAATCTGGTGGATCGCGTAAATTTTGATGTGCTGTCTGCAGCACGGGAAAAATTGAGAGAAAGAACCAGTGCAGGGAAAATACTAGTCATTGGCTGTGACTATGGAACAGATGTTCGGCAGTTCGAAGATGAGCAGGTAGTTGCGGAAACCCTGGAGTGTATTGGCCAGCTGCCACCTTCTTTTATGGATTATTTGTGTCGAAGGGAGGATGTGGAGGCAGTACTGATGACTGGATGTCGGTCTGATGATTGTTATCACAGGCTAGGTGTAGAGTTGCAACAGGAAAGGCTCGTTAGGTTAAGAGAACCACATCTCAAATATTCCGATGTTCGAGACAGGATAGGCAAATTGTGGATAGGGAAAGGGGGCGAGAAAGAAATTAGATTGCACCTGGCAGGAATTAAAAGACAACTGGAGGTAGAAGGTGTCTAAATTGCTCGCAACCATATCCGAGCTGGGGGCGCCGCGGATGATCGCACAGGTGGTCATTTATTTCTCTCTCGGGCTTTTGATGGCTTATCTCAGTACCTCACCCACCTATCGGTATGCTGATGATGAGGAAGTTGAGCTCAAGCTGGTTATCCGCCACAGTGGTCTATTTATAGGGGAGTGTCGCCCCATCAGCGATGCGGAGGCGGGGAAATTACAACCCAATATGCGCGTCCTGCAGATTTGTCCCCGGGAAAAGTCTCCTATGAAAGTATCCCTTGCTATAAATGATACGCCTTACCATGCAGGTGTGATCATTCCGGCTGGCCTGCACAGCGATGGTATCCTCGCTCTCTATCGGCGTTTCATCCTGGAGGCCGGAAATATATCGGTACGGATGGCAATAGAGAATGGAAAGGATGGGTTGCAGGTCTATGAACAGGTACTGGATGCGCAACCTGCAGATGTTTTACTTTTGCAATATGACGATGCGGGCTTTAGCTTCTCAAGGGCCGTAGAGCACGGAGCAGGGTAGATAGCGCCTATTACATTGGTACCGCGCCAGGCGCAGGTTAGCTGAGAGCACTATCAATCTTGGCTGGAAGCATACTGGTAGACGACTGCCAGGAGCAGCAGCAAAGACCAGAAGTTGTGTATCCAGGCACTGAGCAGCGTCGGTTCTTCCAAAATACCCAGGGCAACCAGCCCAATCGCAATTGTTAGGGTAGAGATTGCTGTTTTTCCGGTGTTCTCATAATTCAGCGTCGCCGAAACGATAAGAGAAATGCAAAGCAGTATTGCTAAGAAGTGATGTCCCCATTCGATTGATGGACGCACATCTGAGAACAGCAGCCTCCCATCAGATTCCACTAGTTCTCTATTAATATTGAATGCATCAGCAATCTGTTCGACTGACAAGGGTCCGCAGCCCAGAAAATCTGCGCAGGTGCCTGCGGCGAAATTTCCGCTTACCCAGGCGCCTGATGCAATAACAATAGTAACCAGCCCTATGTTGGCAAGGTTCAGCCAACGCCTGGGCGTCATAGGGGAATTTGCGGGCGGGTTGCGTAGTTGTAAAACGAGTAACCAGACGATTCCGGTCGTCAACATTCCGCCGGTAAGATTGACCAGGGTGATGGCAGGGAGCAGAATATTCGGCGTATTGATTCCCACCAGTGCCAGAAGAATCGTTAGTGCAAAACACAGTATGGCAAGTGTCGGCCGTATATGAATCTGCTGGCGGTACCAGATGCTAGTGAGCATTAGCAGGGTAGCGACGATGGCAAAAGTACTGGCCATGAGTCGGTGCAGCAATCGCAGACCTCTATTATCGTCGTCTGCGGTGATGGTAATACCAGGCTCGGGGTCAATGGCATAGTTTGATGCCTGACAATCGGGCCAGGGCAAACACCCTATGCTTGAACTGGCTAGTCTTATATAGGCACTCAGACAAGCCATGGACAGGATCAGTGTCAATGCGATAATCGAGAGAGCGAATACGCGGCGTTCTATAGTGTTCACGGTTTTTTGCTTCTCACTGGTTTCCCATGATGATAGTCGTACTTTGTCCCTTCAGTGATCTGTAGGCGGGGAGCCTGATTGTAACGGCCTCCTGGGAACCTGTCAGGCCAATGGCGCCTGTCTCTCTATTTGGCTTCTCAAGGATCGCAAAACCTCCGCCAGGAGCTTTTCTCCCCATGGGGTTGATCAGTTGAATCCAGGCTACCGAACTGTCGGGGAGGGGCATCAATCTGCGCTTTCCTTGATTGTGCTCGTGTCTATCGAATTTTCGCTGCACGATGTTGATTGCTTCCTGGTAGGTCGTCAGCGTTTTTGTCTCCGACCTTTTCGGTACATCTTTCATAGCCATAGGAACCATAACGGCCGGCACACCGAAAATTATCGTTAAAAGCACTACGCCCCCTATACGGAGCAGGTTGTCCCTTCTCTTGGCGTCAATTATCTTGGTGTCCATCGGGTCACACCCTGAAAAAACCTGTCAGGCACGGATGCAGGGCAGGCTGTCTCAAAAAGCATTTCTAAATTGTAAAAGGGAGCCAGTATAACCAGTCATGCGGTCGGTAGGAATCCATGTATCGACTAAACCAGGCGCACAAAAAAGGCTGGTCAGTTGTCTGTTAAGACGTTTACTGGACCAGCCTTGATTTTTTGGCTTTAGCTTTACATGATCAGAACTTGGTTGTCACCATGAACCAGGCTTTGTCCGTATCAACTGAATGCCCATCTGAGTCGTAGGCACTGTACTTGAATAGTATAGACCAGTGATCATTGATCTTTTTGGCAATGGCAAGATTAAACTCACTGCCCAGATCACCGCCACCGGAGTCGGAAGAGTAATCATGGTAGACAAAGGTGACCTTGGTACCGGCTACCTTGCCGCCAATTTTGAGGAAGGTATCCTCAATCCCACCTGCAGGTGTACCCAGGAATTTGTCATTCCAACCCTGGTGTGCGTGCAATGATGCTAATGGTGTTCTAAATACACCGCCTGAATCGGCTTCCAGGACTTCATGGTTGATAGAGATCGCCACGGCGGGTGTTTTCACACCGATAGAAGCTAAAAAGTAGCCAACGGAATAGTTCGCTGTATTGTCCTTGTAATCCGACTGATCAGCATATTCCAGTGTGATGGGGATAGACCAGCCACCATCCAGCTTGAATGCATTCTGATAACGCAAACCAATAGTGCTGCTCGAATTGACAGGTGAATCCTCGATATCGAGGAAGTAGCCATAGCCAACCAGGGAACCGAAGCCATCACTCTTATATTTCCAGTTAAGCAGTTGTATTGAAGAGTCCCAGTCCATGGCCTGGACACTACTATCCGGCCCAAAAATGCGAGATACGTTATCAATGTAGGCATAGGTGATGACATTGTTGGTCAAGCCTGTCAGCACAACCTTCAGGGCATCATAGGTTTGTTCGTTCTGACGCCAGCCGGCACCACCAACATAACGCTGGTTGTCGAGGAGAATGCGCTGTCGACCTAAGCGAAACAGTGCATTGTCCGTTTTGTAGCCAACATAGAACTGGTTGAGATTCGTGCCATCGGGATCAGCTATGACCGGATACTGGCCATTTTTGCCATTCGCGAAGTTATAGAAATCATCGTCACCTATATAGGAGACATCATCCATTTCAGCGAAGACGCTGAATCCATTAAAGGAATCTGATTTGTAGTTGATTCGGGTTTTGAGTGTAGATGCGGTGGCATCTTTGCTCATGCCATCCTGATCCACATTTTCAAGTCGATACCTGAAGATTACGTGGGCCTGACCTGAAGTCATTGCTTCAGAGAAACTGTCTGCAGCCCAAGACGTTGAACTTCCCCCAACAACCACCGCTACAAGTAATAAAAACGCACACTTTTTCATATCGCACCTCCATATGCTTAAAAAATCGTACTTTAAGGGGCTGAGACATACCCTGCCATAATCGAGATCAAGGAAAAAAAGCTAAAGCAGGCGTTTAGGTCAGATTTTGACGAGAAAAAGCAGGCTAGCGCTTCTTCCCTTTGCGAACAAGTTCTCTGTGCCGGTGCTGTATTTCTTGTCCGCTAGGTTGGTTAGCTGCAACGCAAATTTGTAGTGTTTTGGGGTAACGAGGTTGAAATTCGCGTTAATGGTGGCGTAGCCGGCATAGGCTTCGTCCAGGAATGTATTCCTGACCAGCGTTCTTTCCTTTGTTTGAGAGGAGAAGCGTGAAAAGATATCAATCTCAAGCAAATTCTTGCTCAGGTTACGCGTTGCTTTGATACCAAGCGATCCTATGACCTTCGGGATACCACTTTTTTTGGTTTTCACGCTCTCATTCTCTAATTCGCGACTTAGCCAGGTTAGATTCGAGTATAGGGAAACATTCGTGAAATTGTATGCGGCAGCTATCTCAATTCCCTGACTGTTTGCTTCACCGATATTCCTGTAGATCTTGTCGCGTGATCCGAGGCACTGATCCCCGGTCTCACAAAACAGGTGGTCTATGTAGTTCTTTGCCCTTGTAGCAAAGGCGCCAACATCGAGGGTCATACTGTCTCCATTCACCCGTATGCCAAGCTCCATAGTCCTGGAAGTTTCCGGTTTTAGAGTGATAGAGGGGTTGATGTAACTAGACCCGGCAAAAGCTCCCACGGTCAGGTTCAGCAACGATGGGAAAATATACCCATCAGAGTAGTTGAGCCGCCAGGTAATATTGTCACTTGGGGAGTAAGTCACGGCAAAACTTTTTATGAGTTCGCTATCATCATAGTCGGGCAGTGTGTCGAACCGATTGCTGCGCTCGAGCTCACCTTCTACCTGGTAGTATCTTGCGCCCAGCAATAATGCCCATTGCTTGGTTAGAGAGATTTCCTCCTGGATATAAAATGCGAGCGTGCCCTGTGATGCCTGGTCGGTATTCAGGGTTGTCCTACCCGGCAAGCCATTGATTGAACTGGTTCGAGTGATGATCTGATCGATTCGGTCCGAGACGTACTGAATTCCGGCTACCAGCTCCTGGCGGTCTCCTGGCACAAAGTTTACCTGTAGATTTGAGCCGATTGAAACGAGCTCGCTGTCAGTGATTATTGTCGTGTCGTTGCGTAAACCGGGGCCAAACATTAGCGAGGGGAAAGAATGGAATCCCCTCTCGCTGGACTGACGATAGGCGTCCAGTTGTACGGAGTCGATCCAGCTGGTGTCAGGCAACAATCTGTATGATGCGGATACCTTCTGCCGATCTCTCTGAGGTACATCCAAACCGAAATCAACAAAGGGTAGGGTGAACCTGATCTCCGGAGCAACATAGACTTCAGAGGATGAACTGAAATCCTGGTACCTTATGCGCAAATCCCATGACTCTGCTACCTTGCCAATGGAAAATGAAACACTATCACTCTCGTAAGCAGTATTTTCTATTGCCCCTGCAGGCGTTTCCCGCTCCTGTTGTTTGTTGTTTGTATAACCGAGTCGCCAGTCAAAATAAGGGTTTACCCCGCCCATTGAAGTCGCTACACGGACGCCGTTGGTTGCGCTGTCAACGGCAGTGCTGATTCGAGCCGAGAAATCGCCCTTCGACTGTTTGCGGGTGATAATATTCACGACGCCGCCCATGGCCTTGGGTCCATACAATACGGAGGCAGGTCCACGCACCAGTTCAATCCGGGATATCTCGCCGGGATCTATCAGTAGCGGGACGCCCACTTCCCGGTGATCGCCGAACTCCTGTCCATCGATGAGCATCGCCATTCGCCTGCCTTCTTCGCCACGAATGCGCAACCGCTGCTGGCCTGCCTGGCCTGCGTCTGAAAGGTAGATGCCGGGTATTTCACGTAACAGTTCTGCAAGCTGATCCACAGGCTTGAGGTCCAGCTGATCCTCGGACAGGACACTGACGGAATAGGGGCTATTCTGTAGAAGCTTTTCAGTACGTGTGGCGGTAACAACAATTTCTTCGAGCGTATTCTCGGCGAGTATGGGCAAACTTAGAGCCGTTAGAAAAACTACTCCTTGAATAGATTTGAGCATGCCGATTAGGTTCCAAGGCTGGTTAGATTGGGCTGATTATTCCAGAAAATGGGAATTTAACCATGTGACCGGTTTGATGCAATGACTTCGATCAATAGACACTCACTCAATATCAATTTGCCTACCAAATTTCACGGTTACAGTCGTTTAGCAATGGTCTGTTCAAGCTTTTCATTTTCCTGATGATCTATAGGGGTTTGAGGTAGTACGCCAGCGGAACCCGAC
>CAJWJL010000046.1:0-13852 GCA_913042135.1 uncultured Chloroflexota bacterium
CTTACGTTGCCAGATGAGATGATTGCAAAGCTTGACAATGTTTCTTATGGAATGCATGCTGTTTTGGATGGCGCAGATGATGATTTTGAAGATGATGACTAACGAATCATCGACTTTTAATCGTTCGCATAAAAAATCGAAGTTTCTACTTACAGATTAGTTGCCTTACGGCATTTTGCTTTTTCAGTGCAACAAAGGGGTATGAATTGAAAGTGTTACTTGTAGGCGGCGCTGGAATGGTTGGCTCCTTCATTACCCCTTACCTACGAGAAAAACATGAGATTCGAGTTCTTGACATTGCTCAACCTCAGTACGAAGGCATCGAGTTTGTTAAGGGTTCGGTTACCGATCCAGAAGCGATTGAAAAGGCCATTGTTGGTATTGATGCATTTATCTGGTTGGTGATGAAAAGTCCCCAGGGCGGCATGGTCACTGATCAGGATCTAAAAGTGATACGCGAGAACTATGAGGTTAATTGTCTTGGACTGCATACATTCCTTTGGTTGGCACAGGGTGTGGGGTTAACAAGAGGTGTGTATACAAGTTCTATGAGTGTTCACTACAGGGGTCGAAATTACTATAAGTCAGAAGATGAAATCCCATTGGATACTCCGACTGCCTACGGGCTCAGCAAAGGATTCGGCGAAGGTATTTGCAGATATTTCGCATCGTGGTTTGATATGAATATCACGGCGCTGCGCATTACGGGCCCGCGTAGGCGAGATGCTTACCTCGAAGAACGCGCTCAGCCTAAGTTTGTAAGACCTGATGGATCTAACATGCTTTTTGTTACAGATGAAGCAGATCTGGCTCGGGCCTACTTGTTAGCTTTGGAGAATGTCCAGATAGGTCATGGTCGTTTTGACCCTGTTTTTATAGCGGGGGATGAAAACGAAAAAGAACATAACCTGTCGCGAGCAAAGGCGTTGTTGGGTTGGGCTCCCCAATCACATCTGGAAATTGAGTCTTAATGCGGATAGCGATTTTAGGAAGTGGAAGTGTAGGATCCGGACTCGCGCGGGGATGGTCTTGCCTTGGGCATTCGGTGGTGATCGGATCGAGGACTCCTGAATCTGAACGGCTTGGTGATCTTGTGGCTGAAATCGGGAATGGTGTTCAGGTAGTCGGTCTGTCGGAATCGGTGGTTGGGGCTGATGTCGTCGTTTTGGCTGTTCCGTGGCAGGCAGCTGAGGAGTCCGTTATGGTTCTTGGTGATCTTTCTGGATATACGGTGATTGATGCTACAAATCCCTTTGTAAAAGGCCTGAATATTGGAGTGAATCAAGACCAGTCTGGTGGAGAGCTTGTAGCTGAATGGGCCACTGGAGCGAACGTGGTTAAGGCATTAAATATCGTCGATGCAAGGCTATTGGATGGTAGAAAGCTTGATGGCAGACAGATTTCAATACCTATATGTGGGGACGATGAAGACTCCAAGCAGATAGTTATTCGACTCACAGCAGAACTGGGTTTCGACACAGTTGACGCCGGATCCTTATCGAATTCGATCTTGCTCGAAAATCTCGCACTGTTGATGATTCGACTTTCCATGAAAAAGAACCTTGGTAAAGAGATAGGTTTTCGTGTTTTGAGAGGCTAAATTCACCTGTGGGCGAGATGGAAGTTGTAAATATGTTTCGCTCTGGGCGGTAGCCTACTTCGAAAAACAAGACCCAACGTTCATCTTAAATCCTTACTCGCCAGGCAATAATTGCTGAGATTATTCTTGCAGCTGCCATCCCTAAGAAGACCAGGTGCCAAGGTGCTCCTGCTGTATCGAGTATGAGGGCGAATATGATTGCCTGAGCACCCGCGTAGACGTAACCATGTCCGTCGATTACTCCCGATGCAGTACCTGCGTAACGGGGTCCGAACATGTCTACCGCCAGCGTTGAAGTCATGGAGAGGCTCATTGCGAATGCCCCTATAAATAACAACGCTGCTCCCGTGTAAATATTTTCGGCAGGTATTACCGCCAGACCAATTAATGCAGCTGCCGAGATAACCGCTGATGCAGCGATCATTGGGATTCGCCTGCCATCAAGAAGGACATCTGAAATCCATCCCGAAACAAGTGGAGCGGTGAGGTATCCAATTGGTATTGCTACCGTTACAACAGCCGTTGTTTCGATAGAAAGTCCTGCTTCCTCGAAGTAATAAAGCGGTGCCCATGTGGTAAGACCGTATCGAACGACATTTTCCAGCCCCTTTACCTGGGACGTTGCAACGAATCGCCAGTTTGAGAAGAGAAATCTGTACGGAGCAAATGGACCTTCTTTTATTTGACTGAGTTGTTCGTTTAATTCTTGTTCACTGTTAAGTGATCCTGACTGATTAAGGTCTTTCAGACCCACGTCTGAGGGTCTGTCTCGCACCAGCAAGAATAAAACTATTCCCACAGGAAGCATCAGCAATGGTGGATACCTGAAAGCAGCCCTCCACCCGAACTCAGACACGGTCCATCCTGTAACAGCCCACATGATCAGCATCGAGAGTCCTGCCGAAACTCCAACGAGGCCCATGACCCGACCTCGATGGCCTCTGTCCCACCATTGCGCGAGCATGCCAATTCCAGGTGACCAGACCGTTGCGTTCGCAAAACCATTAAGTGCCCAGGGGATCGCAATTGTCCATAGATTATTACCGAAGCTCGTGATCCAATTCAGAGCAACTGACGCAATCGTTCCGGACAGTAGCCAGAACCTGTATCCGTAAGTTTCAGCGATTCTTCCATGGGTGAACCCGCCGATGGCGAACCCCCAGAGTAAGCAGGCATTGATGATGCCTATATCGATATGGGTGAATCCGATATCTTCTCGTATTATCGGTCCGGCTGGCCAGTGGTTGAACCTGCCCATATAAACAAACATGTAGAAGGCTGTGTAACTGAAAAGTACACGGTTTTGCCAGCTGCGAAAATTTGCGCTGTCACCTTTTGTTATTGAACCATTGACCGAGATATCCTTCATATCCAAAAACATATATCAGTTCTCGTGTACAAGTAAATGCCATCTCAATGATTCAGACCGCTTACGGTAACCTGTTGTCTGGCGTAATATTTGAGCACACCGATCGAAATGCACTTTGTTAAAAGTCGGAGAGTAAATAAAAATGATCGTTGACGTTCACACACATCTACCGAGCCACCAAAATACAGTCCCTCCGGGGGAAATGGTGACTGAAACAGCTATGCGATCTGGTGAGACGGTTCAGCTTACCAACTCTATCGCTGACTATTTGCGTGATATGGAAGCTGTTGATAAAGCGTTTATTTTTGGAATCGCTCCGCGCCCGTGGCTTCCAGAAAAACCAGTTCTTTTTACAGGAGGCTGGCCAGAGGGGAAGAATCACAATGACGTTGCTTCTGAAACAGCCAAACATGCACCAGATAAGATTACTCCGTTCATGTCTTTGCATCCGCTTGATCCCAATGTGAATGATGAATACGACCGATGTATTGGCGATCTTGGATGTAAGGGGATAAAACTGGGACCCAACTATCAGGATTTCGACCCCACAGGGCCTGAGGCATTTGCATTATTCGCCAGACTCGAAGCAGATCAAATTCCTATCATTTTTCATCAGGGCACGTCACCGCTTCCTGAAGCGCCTTTGACTTACGCGCATCCGCTGACTTCAGACAAGATCGCAATGGCGTTCCCTAATCTGACTATGGTATTGGCTCACTTGGCACATCCATGGCAGGCGGATTGTCTTTCAGTTGTGCGCAAGCACCCTAACGTATGGGCCGACGTATCGGCACAGTTTTACCGTCCTTATTCCTTCTGGCAGGGTATGAGGCTGTTTCACGAATGGGGAGCTACTGAAAAAATATTGTTTGCTTCTGACTGGCCCGTTACACGTCCTCAGGACAATATAGACCATCTAAGGGGTCTACCAAAATTTGCTAAAGACCATCATCTGCCCACTATTCCTGAAGAGGAGATTGAAGGGATAATTAATCGCGATGCAGTTGAGATAATGGGGGTAGATTGAGTTTTGGGCATGGATCTGATGGATTATTGACAAATAAAGACGTGAGTGAAAAAAGTCATAATCAGCCCAGAATGTTTTATGGCTGGTATATCATCGCAGCCCTTTTTTTTGCAACCTTCCTTTCCATCGGTGCAAGGCAAGGGTTTGGCGTATTCGTAAAAACCTGGGAAGAGGACTGGGCTGTTTCAACAGCTGCGATATCTTTTGCTGCGGCGATTGGCACACTCGTTAACGGTTTCTCACAACCGGTATTTGGATGGCTAACCGATAAGTTCGGCGGAAGACCCGTCTTGTTGGCATCTTTTTTCGTAACTGGCCTAGCTACAGCGGGTGTGGCCACAATCTCAAGTGTTTTGGGTTTGATGGTTTTATACGGATTTATTATTTCGTTTTCATCTGGTGGTATCGGTTTCCAGACAACGGGCGTTATCGTCGCTAGATGGTTTGAAAAGAAGCGGGGTGTAGCAATGGCGGTGCTGGTCTCAGGAGGATCAGTTGGAGGGTTGGTTTTCGTCCCGTTTCTTAGTTATCTCTTGATAGAAGTTGGATGGCAAACAGCATGGATAATTACCGGTTTAATTGCGCTGCTTATTGGGATACCACTGCTACTCATAGTAGTGAAAAGTAAGCCCGATGATATTGGACTTACTATTGATGGTGTTGACCCAAATTCTGAAGAAGGATTGCTTGGTTCTACTGATGCTGTCGGTCCCAAGTTTGTAGATAAATGGTTCGCCGCTCTTTCCTCAAGGCCTATTTGGCAATTGTCTTTTGGTTATTTTGTTTGCGGTATAACCACCACCTCGATTGCGGTTCATTTTGTTAGGTGGGCAAACAGCGAAGATATAACGACCGGGACTGCTGCTTTAGCATTTGGTTTATTGAGTGGTATCAATGCCGTGGGGGTACTGGTGGTAGGGTTGCTCTCAGATCGTTTCCAGAGAAAGAATTTGCTTGGCGGTGTATATCTTGTGCGGGGTTTGGCATTCTTGACCTTGATTTTCCTTCCAGGTGATATTGCTCTTTGGGCATTTGCGGTTATCGGAGGAATGTCCTGGCTTGCGACCGTGCCCCTTACCGCGTCACTGACTGCGGACGTTTACGGAGTTCGGAATCTTGGGATGCTTTTTGGATTGGCTAACATGTCTCATGCATTCGGGGGAGCTTTGGCAGTATTTTTATTCGGCTGGGCGTTTACTAATTGGGGGTCTTACAACGTTCCGTTTGTTGTAGGTGCGATTACTTTGCTCGCTGCGGGTGTTGTCTGTCTTTCTATTCGTGAAAAGACCAATTCCGTCAGATTCACCAGGATCAATCAGAGCAATGAACTAGATTCTGGATCAGTTACTGCTGGCGCTTCTTAAATGCCTAATCCACTTGAAACGGTTCTTCATCATTCGGAACCAATCGATCCTACCCTGTGGGAATGGCTAAGCCTCAAAATTGATGACGTGCTGGGGCTACATTCTTCAGCTATGGTGTTCATCCTGGGAGCGGTAACGGTATTGTTTCCTGTAGTAGTAATGTTGCTTGTTTGGCGCAGGCATCGAATTACCAGACACGACTAGAAATAAGCGATCGATTTGACACTGATATCCGCAACCCTTTGGAGTGACTTCCATATTTCAGGGGTTGGATCGAACCTGCGATCGATTTCAATTGACCATCCATTGAAATCTTCGTGGAGAGTCTGAACACGGATATTTCCTATGCCCGTGGCAAGGTTGTCAGTTTCGACGTCGTCCGAAAGTTTCTTTGCAAGCCCGTGGTTGCGATCTTGTCCTTTCCAGGTGACGCCGATAATTTTTCCGAAAAGTGGAAAGGATTTTTTTCGCTTGGTTCGTATGTTTACCGAACGAGATTTTGGGAGTTGCATGTCTCCAGGTACACCGAGGTAAATCCACCATCGGGGGGGCGAATCTTTTTGACGATCCTGCTTGATAATATTGATCCACTTGATCAATCCATCATCGGTTATATCAATTATCCCGAGGGACCTTCGAAATAATCGATTTCCAACTTTTTCTTCAGTACGATCGCGTTCAGACAGAGTTGCGTTAATGCCGATAGCATTAAGTTGTTCGGCGAGGTTATCTCGGGTTTTATCGCGTAATTTTTCACGCATTATGATGTTCTTTTATTATTGTAGGAGAATTGCGTAAAATTTTATCGATTCAGCAGATCATTCATTCGATCAAGGATTTTGTCTAACTCTTCATAGTCTAATTTGTCTAGTGATTTGTTAGCAGGGTTTCGTGTTAGCGGTGTGCGTATGATCCCGCGTCGCCAGTAGGCTGCTTTATATGCATTAACACCAAACATGAATTCGAAGTTTAGGGAAGGGATCATCTGCTCCCAGATTCCTCGGGCTTCATCAGTCACTATCTGTAGTCCTTCCTCATCAACTCCTCCGTTCTCCAGGGCATTCCACAGCTTGACGTGTGCATCAGTGATATGACCTGCCGGCATCGTACCGCAAGAACCTCGCCTGAACTCGTCGACGAGGTAACGTCCACCCATTCCTCCCATAAGTCCTTTAACTGCGCCTTCCGCTTTTTTTAGGAGCTCAGTCATCACCTGACCTGGAAGATAGCTTTCCTCCTTCACGTAATCTACGTGCTTTACTTCTTTCAACAACTTGACCATTTGGTTGGTAGGAACTACAGGTCCTGCAGGTGGCTTGTTATTTTGTATCCAAACGGGAAGCTGGCCAGCCTCAGCGATTGCTGCGTAGTGGTCCCAAACAGTTGAGCCACCGGCTCCGTTTGGGGGCATGGCCATTACCGCATCGGCACCTAGACTGGCAGCATTTTTCGTCAATTCTATTGATATGACAGTGGAAGCACCGCTAACTCCACCAATAACCGGGACTGCACCGTCAACGACCTCGATTCCGGTCTTGAGTACCTCTTTACGTTCTGCATCAGTAAGAAATGGGCCTTCCGAGGCATTTACGGGTAAGACGATTCCGTGTGCTCCATTTTCAATGCTGAAAGCTACGCACTTTCTAAGTGAATGCCAGTCTATGGTCAGATCTTCGTTAAATGGTGTAGCTGGAATTGCATATACGCCGCGGAAATTCGAAGTTGTGGTCATTAGCAGTGTTTCTCGATGATTTAAAACATGATTCGGTGTTTACGTAGCGATGAGGATACACTCATTAATGTGAGGTAAGATGCGCCATTAACCGGGATGACTGATCGAATTAATAATAGTGTTGGAATTTTTGTAGCGACATGTCGCTTAAGGAAGAGGAACTTTGATGTCGGATACGATGCGAGCCGCGCTAGATGACGGAACAGGGCGATATGTTGTTCAGGACGTTCCAATACCTGAGATGTATCCCGGAGCAGCCATGATTCGTATTCGTCAGACTGGGATTTGTGGATCGGATCTTCATATGACGACCAGTCGAACGGAGGCTCAAACACTGGCATCTGGTCACGAGACAACAGGTGAGATTCTTGAGCTTCCTCAAGGTGAACATGATCTGTCGATCGGCGATCGAGTGGCTATAGAAATGATAGGTGCAGGGAGAGCCTGTCTGACATGTCATTTTTGCAGGTACGGTCAGTACAAACATTGTGTGAACCTTGCTCTGGACACGGGAGGCGGGTTTGCTCAGTACATGACCCGCAAGCCAGCAGGACTATTCAAACTGCCTGATTCTTTTACATGGTTGGATGGGGCTATAGTTGAGCCTATGGCTGTGAGCGTCCATGGGTTGCGTTACGGACGAATGCAGCCGGGGGATATAGTCGGTGTGGTTGGTTCTGCAACGATTGGGCTTTCTTCTATTGCGGTAGCCAAAGCATTTGGCGCACGAACCGTGATTGCTTCGGCGAGACATCTGCAGCAGGCTGAGGCTGCAAAAAGAATGGGTGCTGATATTGTTGTGGGTACAGAGGATGGAGAATTTGAAGCTGCCTGTATGGATGCTTCTGGTGGCATCGGGGCGGATTTCGTAGTCGAGTCAGTAGGAGGTCACCAATCGAAGTCTTTCGCGCAAGCGATCAGCGCAACTCGCAACCAAGGTACGATGCTCTATCTCGGTGGAATGAAGATTCCTTTGGAGATCGACCTGTTTGAGCCGCTCTTGAGAGAGATTCGAGTTCAATCAGTGATTTGTTATGGGGTAATCGACGGTCGTCATGACTATGAGGTCGCAATTGACCTTTTGGAATCAGGTGAGATTCCTTACAGAGAAATTGTCACTCACCAATTTGGGCTTGAAGACATACAGGATGGATTTGATGCAGCCTGGGACAAAACGTCTGGTTCTATCAAGGTTCATGTAAACATCTAGAATCAAGCTTCTGTCCTGTTTTGACCTCACCTTGCAGATTCTTCTACGGGCACCTCTTCCCAGATTTGATCTACATATCTGTAAGAGGTTCCGCAGTAACTACAGATCTTAAATACTAGTGTGGTATTAGCGTTAACCGCGACGGGCATAATTGAAAAATCGTGTCGGTTGTCCTGTGCTCCTGGTATGCAATCGATCATGTTTGTCTCCCTAGTCTCTATAGCCTTCGAGTGCGTGTCCTCGCATGTAATCTCTGTCTAGTTCAATGCCCAGCCTAGGGCGTTCTGAAAGGTAGATCTTGTCGCCTCTGATATTAAGAGGATGATCGATATACAGATCATATGCATTGAAATCCTAAACAGTAAAGTAAGTATGGTAGCCCCACGGAGACTCGAACTCCGGTCTTCACCTTGAAAGGGTGATGTCCTAGGCCGCTGGACGATGGGGCCGCGCTTCAGGACCGTAACGCCTCTCGGCACCAGTCGTCTTTAAGCACTACCTATCAGGATACCTTAGACTCGGCTTCCCAGCGATTTATACCGGCTTAATAATGGGGTACTCCCGGTGAAATTCATTCTTAATTATCCATAGCATTTTTTTACAACTAGTTTTTGGAACTTTTTGTTTTTTGCGAGCTCGCTGGGCATTCCTGATTAAGTGGACAGCGTCTGCATTGCGGAACTCGTGCTTTGCAAATTTGACGACCATGGGTGATCAATAGTACGTGCATATCGTAGCGATCGTCAGTTCGGATCATATCTTCCATGATTGGGTGGGCTTGATCAGCAGTGACCTTGCGTCCTATTAGCCCCAGCCGCCTCGATACGCGGAGAATATGAGTATCGACCGGAAACGCTGGCATCTTTAGTGAAAAAGCCATGACCACTGCTGCGGTTTTGGGTCCTACTCCGGGAAGGGATGTGAGCCAACTCCTTGCTTCTTCCAGTGGGAGGTTTGAGAGGAATTCTAATTCGAAATGACCAAGCCTATGCAATATTTCCACGAGGATTTTTTGTATTCGCACAGACTTTTGGTTTGCTAGCCCGCCGTGGTGTATGGCATCAGCAACCTTTTGAGTATCTGCTTCGATTACTGAAGCCCATGTTGGCATTGCTTTTCGTAGCGTATCGTAAGAACGTTCGGCATTAAGATCCGATGTGTGTTGTGTAAGTACGGTGAATATCAACTCATCCACAGCGATCATCCGTGGTCGCCATTCAATGGGCCCGTAGATGGCATCAAGGCGTTCCTGGACGAGTTCAGGCTTAATAGTTGGTTTTCGCTTGCGAGTTGGTTTGGGCATCCGTTATGCCATCGGGCTAGTATTTGCGCTTTTGTACGTATTCGGCGAGAGACATCATCGAGTCTAGGTATTTCGAAGGAGGGATATGATCAAGAGATTTCATAGCAGCTTTAATGTAGTTATTTGCCACTTCATTTGTTTTCTCTAAGGCGCCCGTTCGATTAATTGCTTCAATTGTTTTGGGGAGCAGATCAGCTTTTGCTTCCTCAGGAGAGTTGAAAAATTTAAAAATTTCATCTTCGGCGCCGTTTTCAGCAGCGATAATTGCAGGCAGTGTGATAATTCCTGAGTTCAGGTCATTCCCCGCTGGTTTTCCGAGCTGTTCGCTAGTCGCCTTGTAGTCGAGCAGGTCATCGTACACCTGATAGGCCATACCGATGCTGTAGCCGTAGTTGCGTACATCTCTCGCACTTTTTTCATCGCATTCACCTAGGACTGCACCACTTTCTGCTGCAGTGCAGAATAAAGATGCGGTCTTGTTATAGATTCGTTGCTTGTACAACTCAAGGGTTATGCCTGTTTGCCAGGCTGTGTAGATTTCATCGAGCTCACCTCGCGCTAGCTCGGTTATCGTTTCTGCGAACCGTCTTACAAGGCGAATGTTGTTCGTATCACATACGTACATTGCTGATGTAGCAAACAGGAAGTCTCCCAGTAATACAGCCACGTTGCGCCCCCATAGCTTGCTGGCAGTTTGGTGCCCGCGTCTTGTATCGGCGTGATCGACTGTGTCGTCGTGGACAAGGGTTGCGATATGGAGTAATTCGACCGCTGTGGCCATTCTGACCTGTAATTTGCTGGAGTATTGCCCCCACAGCCTTGAGGCCAACAGCGTAAGTGCAGGTCGAATCCTTTTACCTGGTGTTGCTAGGATATGACCTAACTGTGCTTCGAGGCTTTCAGCTTGTTCTACAGCATTTTCAGGAGTTTTATCAGCGATAGCTGAAATTTCTGCAATTACCGCTTGCAGGTCATCTTCGACCGGTTTGTAAATGATTTCCTGTGTGATTGCTTCGACCATGGATCTTTTAAACGATGTTTTTTGTAGTGCGTCTGGTTAGTTCCCGGTGAGTCGTGCGTTTTCTTCTTCTATGATCGCATTATCCAGTTTGTGGAACAGTGGTGTTGGTTTTCCAATTGGAGCATTGGGAATGATGTCTCTCTTGGACCAGCCATCTGAGAGAGTATCGCTATCTTTGAAAAGCATGTTGTGAATCTTGTCAGCAGACGTTGGTAGGTACGGATAGAACACCGTTCGAAGGGTGGAAATGATGTTCAAGCCAACCCATAGGGCGGTTCCAGCGGCCTCTTTATCGATTTTTACAGTCTTCCAGGGTTCTTTTGCATCTATATAGCGATTTCCTGTTTGAGCGAGTCGCATGGCGGATCTAAGTCCGTCTCGAAATTTTCGTGCCTCAATCGCATTGGATACTTCTCTTAGCGCAGTGTCACAAGCGGTCAGCGCAACTTCATCATCTTCGCTTAACTGAGCTGGAGTTGGGACCGTATTGTCGAAGTTGCGGGTGGTGATTGTGAGGACTCGGTGTACAAAATTTCCGAAGGTGGCTACCAACTCGTTGTTGTTTGCCGCGTGGAATCCCTGCCATGTGAATTCAGAGTCGGATGTTTCTGGCATGATCGATGCAAGGTAATAGCGTAGTGGATCCGGTTCGTATCTTGTCAGGAAATCCGGCAGCCATACTGCGTGTCCTCGACTCTTCGAGAAGTCGATCCCCCCAAGGTTGAGATACTCATTCGCTACAACGTCGGTTGGCATGTTTAATTTGCCACTTCCTAAAAGAATCGATGGCAACATGATTGTGTGAAATGAAACATTGTCTTTACCTTGAAAGTAATAGGACTCCCCATCTGGCTCTACCCACCATTTTTTCCACGCATCAGGTGTGCCTTGTTGTTCAGCCCAAGACCGGGTTGCGGAGAGGTAACCAATTACCGCTTCAAACCAAACATAAATCCGTTTGGATTCATACCCTTCAAGTGGAACAGGGACACCCCACTCGATATCCCGAGTGATTGCCCGATCATGGAGTCCTTCACGGAGAATTCCAAGTGTTTGGTTGCGTACGTTTTGTCGCCAATCGTTTTTATCTTCGACCCACTCTTCAAGCGCACCTTGGAAATCGCCTAGCCTGAGCATTTGGTGCGTGGTGTCTTTGAAAATAGGAGTTGATCCGTCACGGCTACTTCGAATATTTATTAGGTCGATCGGGTCTAGGGTTCGTCCGCAGTTGTCGCATTGGTCGCCACGTGCTGAATCAGATGCGCAGTGCGGGCATGTGCCTACAACGAACCGGTCAGATAGGAAGCGCTGTTCTGTTTCAGAAAATGGCATAGACTGTGTGGCTTCAACCAAATGTCCGTTTTTCTTAAGTTTTGTGAATAATTCTTGTGTTACTTCACGATGACGATCCGTATGGGTGTGTGTGTATAGATCGTAGGAGAAGGACATATCTTCAAGCGCCTTGCTCCATATTTCGTGATACCGAGTGGCTATGACTTCTGGAGAGACGCCTTCATCTGCAGCTTTTAGGGTAGTTGGCGTACCGTGCATGTCCGATCCGGAGACCATTACGACTTCATTGCCCACGATTCGGTGGAATCGAGCAAAAATATCGGCTGGCACGTTCATGCCTGCGATGTGACCCAAGTGTGGTTCACCGTTTACATACGGCCAAGCTACGGCGACAAGAATTTTGCGAGGCAAGTGGGAAGGTTCCGATTTTACGAGTCAGGATTCAATGGCAGTTGAGCAGGTTATTCTTTGCTTTCCAACAATGAGTTGGGACAAGCATTTATTATAGCTGTAACTCCTCTAAAGCCAGTTGATTTCTTGTAAAACTGGCAAATCATTGCTTATGCTCCAACGATAGCCGGTAAACTCTGTTTTTTGCGGCCTTTGTGATCTTAACTGTTTGGTCTACGAGAGATCGTCCGGATAATCCTTGTGATTTCAGGTCACTGAGCACGTCCCTAATTTCTTTATCAGTAATGATCGTTGAATTAGATTCTGTTGCTCCTTGGATAATGATTACAAATTCACCCCTAGCCGTTGAAAAGTGATCGATGGATTGTGCTGCGGTCCCTCTGAATGTTTCCTCATAGAGTTTGGTAAGTTCACGGCATATAACTAACTGTCTATCGGGAACCACCTCATTGAGAGCCTCAAGTGTTGTCTTCAAGCGGCGCGGAGATTCATAAATCACTACCGGTCCGGGTTCGGTTATTACACTTTCCAAGACCGATATTTGCTCTTGGTTTTTTCGTGGTAAAAAGCCCAAAAACAAAAAACGGTCAAATGACCATCCGGTTATTGATAGTGCTGTTGTCAACGCTGAAGCACCTGGCAAGGGTACGACATTGTGTCCGGACAACAGTGCAGCTTTTACCAGGGAAGCTCCCGGATCACTGATACCAGGCGTTCCTGCATCGGTTACAAACCCCATATCTCCGGATTCGAGTCTTGAGATTACTTTTTTGAGTCTTTGAGGTGAAGTGTGTTCATGGAGACTTTCCAGAAGAGGTGAGGCGCCTATGTGATTCAATAATTTTCTGGTGATGCGCGTGTCCTCAGCAGCCACTGTAGGCACGGACGACAGAATAGTTGCAGCGCGTTCGGTCAGGTCCGAGAGATTTCCAATAGGTGTGGCGACAACGTACAGGGTTGACATAATTTAGCCCATTTTGTCTAGGAGTTGACAGGATCCAGGATCTTGTCTATAGCCGCATTGTGCTGGTCGTCGGCATGATACGAGCTACGTACCAGTGGACCAGCAGCAACATGTTTGAATCCCATTTCAAGCCCAGCTTTTTCTAGCTCTTTGAATTCTTCAGGATAGTAGAACCGTATAATCGGATGGTGCCTTTTGGAAGGTCGGAGATATTGCCCAATCGTCAATAGGTCGCAGTTTGCATCTCGTAAGTCAGTCATGGTTTCATGGATTTCAGATTTTGTTTCGCCCAGACCGACCATCATCCCGGATTTAGAAGGCATATGAGGATTGATCTTTTTGACGCGATCCAAGAGTTGTAAAGAGACATCGTAATTGCCACGGGGACGGACTTTTCGGAATACTCGTCGGACAGTTTCAATATTGTGGTTTAGAACATGAGGACCGGATTTGATCACTCGCTCTAGAGATTCGAATTCACCTTCAAAATCTGGGATTAGTACTTCGATCTTACAATCTTTAATTCTATGTCTGATCTGAGTGATGGTCTGTGCAAAT
>CAJWJL010000047.1:0-13477 GCA_913042135.1 uncultured Chloroflexota bacterium
GGAAAAATCCCGAATCACGGTTGATAAAGCTGAAAAACAGACACTTGAATTTGTCAGTAAATGGGCCGATAAGAATAGTGCCATGCTTTGCGGTAATTCGATCTGGGTCGATCGACGTTTCCTGCATAAAGAAATGCCAACCTTAGATAAATATCTACACTATCGGATGATAGATGTTTCATCGTTCAAAGAAGTTGTCGAGCGTTGGTACCCCGAAACACTCAGAGCACCTACCAAAAAACAATCCCATCTAGCAATGGACGACATAAAAGAAAGTCTCGAAGAACTTCGCTGGTATCGCGAAAATATTTTCAGGCAGGAAAGCACCACGTCTTAGATCCAGCAAATACCCAGGACCTAGAGCCCAAACTCGGTAGATCTCGTAAGCTCCACGACGGAATTACCGCCCAGATAACTACTGTACGCTGTACCCGCCGTCTATCGGTATCGACACTCCGGATACAAACTGAGAAGCACTGGATGCGAGGAATACCGCAGTACCTGCAAGATCCTGAGGTTGCCCCCAACGACCAGATGGTGTTCGCCCCTCTATAGCGGCATATCGCTCAGGAAAAAGGCGTCCAAATTCGTCGGTCATCTCAGTCACTATCCAGCCCGGCAGAATTGCATTCACTTGTACGTTGTACTTGGAATACGCCACGGCGCAGCTCTTTGTGTACTGAACAACACCACCCTTGCTAGCTGCATAGGCAGGTGCATACGGAGAACCGAATATCGACATCATCGATCCAATATTTATGAACTTACCACCCCCGCGTGGTTTCATGAGTGGGAACGCGAGCGATGTGACTGTGTGCATACTGGTGAGGTTAGTATCTATCACATCTCGCCAGTCTTCATCTGAAAGAAGGTGTGGCTCATCTGCTCGCTTGTTAGTACCAGCGTTATTCACCACGATATCCACACCACCAAATCTCTCTATCGTCGAATCGAGGGCAGCCTGAACAGAATCTCGATCGGTCACATCGCACTGAACTGCCAAAACTCTCTCAGATGCACCCATATCAGAAATTTCAGCAAGAGCCGAGTCTAACTTCGATTTTGTTCGTGCGGCAAGCACGACAGATGCACCATGGTCAATAAATCCTTTGGACATACCCAGCCCTATACCACCATTACCGCCAGTTACAAACGCTACCTTACCTTCAAGATTGAACATACCTTTTTCCTTAGATCAGACCATCAAAATATCTCTAACGACAACCGTGGGTTGCATAAATATCCGTGGATTATCGCAGAGACTTTTAAGCTACGCCCCTAACGTTACTAATCCAACAAGGCAGGATTTTCGGGAATAAAATTTCAAATATCCATTGCAACTACCCGATTTCAAACGATAAATTACCAATCTCTATTCACTAGCCAAGCTCCCGTTGGACAATATGCAAACCCTTCCAAACCCAAATGGCATGCCAGAAGCTCTCAAAGGCGTGCGTGTTCTAGATTGTTCACAGATTCTGGCTGGTCCGTTTTGCAGCATGCTGCTTGCAGACATGGGTGCCGACGTCATCAAGATTGAGAAACCAACTGGAGGTGACGACACACGCCGCATGGGCCCCCCATTCATAGATACAGAATCAGCAGCATTTCTAGCTATGAATCGAAACAAGCGTAGCATCGTACTCAATTTCAAAGAGCAATCAGGCGTTCAGGCGATGAAAACACTAGTTAAAGATGCCGACATCGTTATCGAAAACTATCGCACCGGCACGATGGCTCGTTTGGGGCTCGGATATGAAGATCTCAAAAATATTAACCCGGGAATTATTTATTGCTCTATATCTGGATTTGGAAGAACCGGCCCTTATGCCAACAGGGGAGGATTTGACCTGGTCGCCCAGGGTATGAGTGGGCTAATGAGTATCACCGGCGTTCCCAACTCACCGCCCGTAAAGGTCGGGGTCCCAATTGCGGATATGAACGCTGGGATGTTTGCTACATATGGCATCCTGACGGCTTACATCAATAAGCTGCGGACCAAGAAAGGTCAATATCTGGAGATTTCGCTCCTGGAGGCAGCGATTACATACACGGTCTGGGAATCTGCCGGATATTTTGCCACTGGTGATATAGCGGAGCCACTTGGTTCATCTCACCGTAATTCGGCTCCGTATCAGGCGCTGAAGACAAAGGACGGCCATATAAACGTCGGAGCACCAAACCAATCCAACTGGGAGCGGTTCGCTGATGCCATCCAGCGTAGTGACCTGATCGCACGAAACGATTTCAAAGACAATGCGAGCAGATTAGTAAATCGAGAATCGCTCGAAGCGGAATTAGAGCTAACTCTCAAAACCAAAAATTCAAGTGACTGGTTGGAGGTTCTCGAGAAGTCAGGTGTGCCAGCGGGCCCGATCTTGAATATCTCTGAGGTTTGGAATGACCCTCAAGTTGAAGCACGTAACATGAAAGTTACATTAGACCATCCAACCGCCGGAAAAATAACAAACATCGGACTGGCCGCTAAGCTCTACGGCACCCCAGGCAGAATTACCAACCCTGCGCCACTACTCGGCGAACACACTCGAGAAATTCTCATGGATGCCGGTTACAGCAAGGAAAATATTGAAGATTTAGTCGCCTCGGGCGCAGCAGTCACAAATGACAGCTAAGGCATAAGATAAATCAGAGTAATTGATTAGCGATTATCGAATTTTGCACGCATATAATTCACCAGGTGCCACATCTCATCCTCGCTAAGTAATTCACCTTGTGCCGGCATTCCTGATCCAATTCCGTCGCGTATAAATTCATAGAGAATGGTGTCGCTGTGCAGAGGAACGTGCACCGAAAGATCGGACGGTTTCTTCTGAAGAGCGACAGAAGCAGAACCGTCACCAAGACCATTATCACCGTGACAGGACGCACAAACACCGACGTATATTGGCTCCCCTATCGCAACTGACTCGGAAGTCGGAGGAAACGGATTTCGAATGTCCTCAGGGAACCCAATACGGAAAACCTGAACATTCAATAACATCAACAGACCCAGCACAACAACAATGCTCCCCGCCGTGAGCAGGCTCCATTGCACACCAGTATGACTGAATACCGAGGAAGCCAATATTCCTCTAAATGCGACAGCAGCCACAAGACCGCCAATAATCAGCAACTGTAATCCAAACAGCAGATTCGCAGTATCAGTATCAGGTTCAATCGTGTCGACAGCTATATCTGAGGAAAAAATTTTAAACCTAAACGCTGTCCTGGCATCGAAAGAGTCCGAGCGCAGTACAAGAACTTCTGCCTGATACTCCCCTGCTATATCCAGTCGTGCACCCTTCAGACGCCATGTCCCCCCACCCTTATCTTCTTCCAAAGAAACGAGTTGCTCACCCAGGTCATCATCAACAAATCTGAGACGCACACGCACATCAACAGCGTTTTTAACCACGGTGCCGCCTGGTTCAGATAGCTGAACAGTAACGTCGTTTTCGCCAACTTCAGCAGGATGAATAGTGACATCAAAATAAGTGTCCGTATCTCGATCGCTATGGACAACGGCATCTACCACACCAATACCCATTCGACCAGCGTATTGTCGGGCAGGTTCCAAACTTGCAAGCCAACCCACCGTAATAAACACCATCAATACGATCAATGATTCGGCCATCAAAGATCTACTCAAAAGTCTCTGGCCATCAGAACTAAATCGCCTTACAAGCTTAAATCCGTTAAAACCTGCAAGAGTAAAAAGCGGTATCAGAAGCACCAGCTTGGCTACCAAAAACCAACCGTATGGAGTTGCCAGAGCCGCAGAGTTGGTCACCTGCATATAACTTGAAAAAAGTCCTGTTATTACGAGGATCCCAGCACTGAGTACACCAAGTACGGTGAATTTGTCTATCGCCGTTTCAAATAACTTGGAAGCCCCGACTTTACCGAGGTGTTTGATAAAGATTGGAACACTAAAAGTCAGGTATATCACCCCTCCTGACCAAATTATTGATGCAACAAGGTGGACAAAATCAGTAGCGATAGCAAGGGTTCTTATCTCGACAGGAGATGCTGCGTTGTGACCGCTCATAGCAGTCAGGCCGAGGAAAATCAGACCAAGAAATATCACTACTTGAGTCGCTGGAGAATCCCCAACGAGTGATCCCGTAGACTCGTCTGGATGCTCTTCATCGATCTCCTCTGAGATACTCATACGCATGGATGCGTAGAACATCACTCCCATACCTATCGCCACAATAGCCCTATACATCCAAAATCGTCCCCAGCCACTTTCGAGAACCACGGATTTGAGAATCCCCAAATCAGGTATTAGGGAGAAACTCCCTGAAACAACACTCACCGCCTGGAGAATTTGACCAAGCAAAGCAAGTATCAAAACGATCATCGAAGCAGCAGCAATACGAGACCAGAATGTGGAAGCCGCTATTGCAGCAGACACCCAGCTCTGTTTCACAGGATCACTGTAGATAATCGGAATGCCTATCAACATCTCATAAGCCAATCCACCTATGAGGATCGCCACTGAAATAAAAATCAGCCACCGGAGCCACGGGTCAACAACCGTTTGCAGGAGCGGTTGCTCATCTGGATAGATTTGAGCATGGGCTGACAGTGATTCTCCAACAGCGAATACAAATGATCCAACAACCTTGTGGCCATCGATTGATGAAAGATTTTTCCAGACGACCGTATACGTTCCGTTTTCAAGCGGCGGAAGGCTAATGGACATAACAGAAGGTTCAGAGGGATCTATAGACGAATCATTCAGATCTACACGATCGGCCGCTGCATTTAGAACAGTCAACTCACTGAAAGATTCTTCGATTGACTCGCTGAACCAGACAATTATCCGGTCAGGGGCGACTTCTAACTCACTATTTGGAGATGGGCTCGATTTAATCTGATTCGCGTGTGCATCAGCTCTCGATGTAACCAAAGCAAACAACGCAAGTAAAGTGACTCCTGTAAGCAGGGCCAGAAGAATTCGCCGAACACGATTATGATCAGATAAAAGTATCAACGGTTCCGCTTCGTCTTCCTTTTTCGGCGTCGCTCGTGCTTAGCCTCGCTGGCTCGCCATGACAGAAACGCTAGTCCGATTAAAATAAGACCCATACCGCCGAATACAATCAGCTCGTCATACTTACCCCCCGCTCCATGCAATAACGGGAAGTAGTATTTATTTAGGGTGATCAAGTCCATAATTTTCTCCGGATTCGAAAATTACGCTTTTCTGCCTGACCGCTGAAACGCCAAGACCGCGAACAACAGGGCTGCTACACCCAAAATCAATGCAATAGCACCCAACAAGATTCCAGTCGATGCTGAGCTAGCCACATTAGCGGCATCCTCGCGCGCTTCGTTCGCTGTTTCTAAAGCTCCTCTAGCAGCATTTTCCGTCTCACGCGGGGCCGATAATTGGAGGGGGAACTGAATTTCTTTAGCGGATTTCACCTCATCAAAAGTGTTGTTGCCGGATTCAAATATTTCGTTGACAGCCTGACCTTTGATATCACCGATAAAGCGAAAACGGTAGGGGCCTGGTGATGTAGGAATAAACCCGGCTTCATATTGACCAGGTATTCCAAATGATTCTTTAAGCGACATCACCTGAGAAACCCCAGAGGCGATATGAGTTACCTCCACCTCAAGGGTATGGATACCCTCAACGGCACGGGAGTGTATCGGTTCATCAGAAGTTTGTTCAACATCACTCAACTGACCACTCATGATGACGGTCGGGTCACCCATATGGTTTTCAAACCTAATCGTTGTATCAGGCCGAATCATAACCATCGACGGTTCAAACCCGGTCGAGTGAATCTTAATAACGATCAGATCCGCTGCGAGGTTGTCATGGCTAATCATAATCGAACCCTGAGTTTCGATTGGATGTGCATGAAACGGAACGGTTAAATCCTCAAAATCGTGATCGAACGTGAATTCGAAAACGCCATCACCCCCAAGTTCACTAACAAAAACACCGCCATGCGAAACTAGATCGATCTCGCCAGATGTACTACCCGACATTTTCATGTGGGCATTATGATCGTGAGACTCCTCTTCCTTTAACGAGGTCAGTCGGAGCGAAACTCCATTGATCATTCCTTCGATGGCAGGCTCATTAATGAAACCCACTATAAAGTTGTAATCTCCAACGTTACGGCCTTCGTGCGCCATCGCACCGCGCACTCCCATGACCGAAAATAAGACAACAAGCAGTAAAACGGTACAGACGTACCGGTTAAACAAAAACATTCGTTTCTCCGAAAACTTAAGTTGAACTACTGAAAATTCAACTGGCTTAAACCTGTAGGCTGTGCGGTAATCAGAGTCGTGGAGGCTTGTCAGGAAGTACCACTTTTTCCGCATCCGGTATCAAGAGTTCTTCGTTATGCTTCTGCAGGAAGTTGTGCGCAGGATAATTGAATGAAGAGTTCAGTATGCTGCCATCTAATGCTAACTGGCCATATGCAGAAATAGCTGACGAAGTGACAATAGAAACCCGATCCTCAGTCAAGGGATATGAATGGTCATGACTATCCAATGAATGAGTATGCTCATTCGTGGCTTGCCCGACAAATATGTGCATATGACTAGGAGAACGATCTACGTAATGGTGGTCGATAGCTGGCACGACAAATGGAACAAGAAGCCCTACCATCATCAATGATGGAATAATAGCTACAACGAACGCGACCGTCGTTTTCACTAATCTGTTTTTGCCATTAATCATCGGATAAGGTCAATACGGATTCGCGTTACACCTACACATCTATCGTGTTTATATATTCCAGTGTATCTAGAATCAGCAGTTGATACAAAGAATCATCACATAGGTTTGAACAGAGATGTCGCTAGTTCATGAAAATAATAGCCTGATGAATGCACGATAAGAAAATCACGAGTAGGATGTGCACAAACTCAACATCACTCCTATAGGCAAAATTATGGCAAAGCGAATCAATAGGGCTATAGAACTTCTTGAACAGGATCAGACCGTCTACTACGACGGAGGTCATACAGGTCACGTTCTGACATATGAACAAGGGTTAAAGGACGCGCATATATGGGCCGACTATATAAATGTTGGAATGGAACATGGCTCATTCGACATGGCCGGACTGGACCAATATATCCAGGGGTTAATAGACGGTGGCCCTACCAAAAGCGGGCACAGAACACCAACTGTAATTGTTGAAACTCCTGTCGAAGGATCTTCAGAAGAAATCATACGATTCAATGCCTGGCAATTCCGAATGATCCTGGCAAGAGGTGTTCATGGGATTTTACTGTGCCAGGCTGAGACACCAGACGCTGTCCGAGCATTCGTTGAATCATGCCGTTATCCAATCAATATGACTGGTGTCGGCCACGGGCTAGAACGCGGAACAAGGGGAACAGGTTCACAACCAACTTCCGCGCCTGTATGGGGAGTTGATGCCGACACTTATGTCGACAAGGCTGAACCGTGGCCGCTTAACCCTGAGGGTGAATTATTGCTGGGGGTAAAGATCGAGACGGTTCGGGCACTATCGAACTGCGAGTTATCACTCGCTGTTCCGGGTCTGGGATTCGCAGAATGGGGGCCAGGAGATCTCCACATGTCATTCGGCATCAAGCGCGATCCCAGTAAGCCAATGGATCCACGATTACTCGAGGCAAGAGATCGCGTAAAGGCTGCTTGTGATGCAAACAATCTCGCCTTCCTGGAAGGAGCTACCCCCGAAGATATCACTGAAAAAATTGATGAAGGTGTAAGAATTATCGCGGGTCACAGAGAGGACACAGCCGAAATAGGGCGCGCTCATTCGAAACGAACTATGCCTGTAGGCTAAAAGCTGTTAATTGATATCCAAGGCAGAATAAGCGCTAACATCGTGCTATTGAAGGTCCTCTACTGCCTCAAGGCATGCCTCAACAGTTAATCCTGCAGATCCGGGGGCAAATGGACTCACACCAACTTCATAACCGCCCTCCTCATAAGCGATGTCAGTAGGTAGGTAGGCATAGTGGCCATTGCTGAACCCAGAAAAGACCGTGTTGACAGCAGTTGAACGTTCCTTGATCGCGAATGCTAACTCTGCAAACGGCTCTACTGGAGCACTGACAAGTGTTGTCTCACCGATCCGCATAGCCTGTACATTCATAGGAATATAGCCGCCCTGATCATAGATCTCGTAGTTCTTGGCTACATTCAAATAAATATTGGCTCGCATCACTTTTGACACAGCGCGTTGTAGCTCATCTTCGGAAGATTCGGATGCGCGTGCCTCTGCTAACTCCTTCTCACCTTGGTCAAATGCAATCTGAGCCTCATCAATAGTCGCCACTCTACGACTGGGCAAGTCAACCGTGATATTTTGAACAGCAACCGTGTCATCGGATTCTTCGACTGGAACATCCGTATAAATCCCCAGATCGGCTCCAGAAACTAGAATCTCATCAAGTCGTTCTTCTCTTTTCAGTGGGTCGATACCAAGTCTGACACGAGATGCCTCTGCGCCCAGCCTCGAACCTGCTCTACGGTAGGTCATTAAGTCCCCTTGAAAACCATCAATCGGTCCCTGGTTACCGCTAGCACCTTGCAAAAACAGACAAATTCCACCAACTGCGTGTTCAACCACGGAACGCATCGGGCCCGGAAAGTCCGGCGTAACCCATTGGTTTTCATGACCCATGATTGTCGGATGCATTGCGTAATTAACGATCGTGGCTATGGGATCACCATCGATATCATCAATCCCAACCACATCAACATCGTGGTCCACAAAACCATCCCAATTTCGACCGGTAAACAGGTCTCCGCCATCCCGGGCAGGCCGGCGGTTTATATTTACGGGACAACTTCCTCGACCAAATCCACTACGGGCTAATCGCTGAGAATTCTTGGCTAATGAAACTGCTTTTACACATGCTTTTGGAATTTGATTCCACCATTCATTAGCCAGGTCAATTCCTTCCTTGATCCACTGACCGAAAGTAATCGGACCTGAATGGGTATGGGAATAGGAAAGCCTGATGTGCGTAAATGGAATTCCCGACCCCTCTGATATCAGGTCGCGTATTTTACGATCCTGGTCTCCGGTAAAAATTCCAATATCGACATCGACAATAGCCAGATCGACATCACCGTTGGAAACAACGACCGCCGTCACCAGCAGCGGCATATCATTACCTATAGAAACCTCGTGAGTTTGAGCACCCCATCCACCATGGGCCACCCCAACAGGCGGAGTAATATCCACTCGGCCGACTCCAGCTTTCAGCAACTCTAGACTCCAGCAAATAAAACAATCCGCAAAGGAAATTATGGATTGAGTCTATAGGATCCAATCAGGTTTCAAGCCAGACAAATATTTAACTAAGCTCGAACCTTGCTTTCAAAATCAATCAACGCGTGATCGGAGTCACAATACGGCTTGGACTTGGAAGCACCACACCGGCACAGCCGAATCTTGCCATGATGGCTGTACGCATTCCCTTCTTCATCCAAAAGATCAAAATCTCCACTTACTTCAAGAGAATCGTTGTCATTAATTCGAATCTCTACTGTCATTTTGAGACCCTCGACGAATCTACGAAACCACAATTGTTATGTGCTCCATTGCAGAACGGCTTATCAACTGATTGACCGCACCGACACAACCAGGCTTCATTCGTTATTTGAAGTCTGTTTCCTGATCCGTCTATTAGTACAAAGTCCCCTTGGACGTGATACGGACCGTCATCTCCGGGCGTGATCGTAGCTTCTGCCATTACATCCCCCGGTTCACATTACATTCACTAATTAATCTCAAAGCACTCAGCAAACCAGCATACGTGTAAGTTAACTCGAATTGTTAACTTAAAACCTCGGCTACTAATTTAACGCAGATCACAAGCAATGCTGGCTTCACTGCAATATGATTCGAACCATTCAATTACTTCCCTGTGATAAGGAATACCTTCTTCAAGTCGCTTCTTCTCATCTTCATCCTCCATTAACCCCGCGTAAAGAACCCTATCAAAGCCACGTGCTGGCGGAACATCGACTATAACTTTCAACAAGTCATCCATGTCATCAAGAAATTTTTCTCGATCGGTAAAGGCTTCAATATCATAGGCTTGGAAAAAGTGACCTCCAGGCGTCCCATTGACGGGACCAGGACCATAACCAGAAAGCTCGTTACAGATAATTTCATTCATCAACGCCAATCCGAAGCCTTTGTGTGATCCATTTTCACGAGTACCACCAATGTGGAGCAAGTAGTAGTCACCTGTATCCGGGGGATCGATCTCTTCCATGATCGGCTCTCCTTCAAGATCGGTGATCCAACCACCTTCGATCTTCGCCCCCGTTCTTCTAGCAAGACCGATCTTGTTATTCGCAACCTGGGTTGTAGCTACATCGAATAGAAACGGTGGCATGTCACGAGCTGGTGCTGCCCATGCAATAGGGTTTGTACCCATCACAGGCTTTGATCCAAATGTTGGCACCGTTTGGTGTGAACCGCCTGCTGTCATGCAATGCCCAATCATGCCCTGATCTGCAGCCATCATAGCGTAATAACCGCATCCGGCCAGATGTCCCGAGTTGGTAACAGCAACCGCTCCCAACCCAAATTCTTTCGCCTTATCGATTGCATGCTGCATCGCCCATGGACCTACATGAATACCTAAAGCCCTATCAGCATCGATGGTCATCGTCGTTTTAGACTCGCGTGTAACCCTAAATTCCGGTGTTGGATTTAACTTATTAGAACCATATTCAGCTACGTAACGCCTTAGCCCATTTGAAACCCCATGCGATTCAACTCCTCTGAGGTCATTTTTAATCAGTACATCTGCAGAAGTTGCAGCTTCATCCGGAGTTAAACGGTTATGCCTCAGAATTGCCTCAGTCGCTGCTCGTATACGATCTTCTGGAACGTAGACTCTATCTTTTTCAGGGACTTTAAAGCGCTCAAGCATTACTGAATTCCTTTGTGGTTATGTTCTTACGAAAATTCATGAAATGATCGTCCAGCCTCCATCTATAACAAAATTCGCTCCCGAGGCGTACGATGCGTCATCAGTGGATAAAAACGCTATAAACGGCGCTATATCCTCCGCAGTTCCCAGTCTTCCAACGGGCATCTTGTCAAGGTACTCCTTTTTCCTGCCAACTGGATCCGGATGATTATCAAAATCTGGCGTTCGCTCTAATGGACCTGGAGAAATACTATTAGCCCGAATCCCTTTTGGACCGTAATGTACCGCAATGTGACGGGCAAGATTCACCACTCCCGCTTTACTCGATGAGTAAGAAACGTTGGGGGACATACCACTAAGGGCGGTAATCGAGGCTATAAGTATCACAACGCCACCGTCATCTTGTTTCAACATCTGGGCCAGACCATATTTACAGGAAAAATACTGTCCCTTGTAGTTAACGTCATGCGTACGGTCCCAGACATCTTCAGAAAGCTGATGCAATACTCGATCTTCATGGTGCATCTGTATTCCTGCGTTGGCTACCAGAATATCCAGTCGCCCAAAAGATTGAACAGTCTGTGCAACTGCAGATTCAACTTGCTGAGGATCCGTGACATCCATCGGTATTGCTACTGCTGACCCGCCGGTTGATATGATTTCATCCGCCACCGAAATCACCCCATCTTCCGGAATTCCCGTTACCGCAACAGATGCCCCCTCGGCAGCCATCAACCTAGCAGTGGCTGCACCTATACCCGAGCCAGCACCTGTAATAATCGCCACTTTGTTTTTTAGTTTTCCACTCATACTCAATCAATGCCTCTATCAGTTGAATTACACACACAAAAGCCAAGTGCAACTAATAACCAACTGCATGTGTTGGTTTCGCCTGAGGATTTAGACCACTTTTCCAATGATCACCATCCAGTACGATCCCATTAGGTTCAGAAAATGGCCACAGGATAAACTCTTTTGGGGGGAACTCAGGATTATGACCTTTACGTTTCAGCTGGTTCAGTAAGTTATCACCAAATCTGCGATCTACAACCGGATCATCAGATTCAACATGAATTCTTGGCTTCTCAATTGCTTCCTGCAAACCCATTTCAAAATCAATACGATTGATGATTACCTGGGCCACTGCAGGCCAAATCCTTCTACCTCCTGAACCTCCGATAGCCATCACCGCCTGACCTTTTTTATGAAGAATCATCGGCGTCATATTGTTCAGAGCTCGTGCAAAAGGAGCAATCGAGTTGACTGTTCCAGACATTGGCGCTGACCAACCCATCGCATTATTCATCATCACCCCAACCCCGGGATTTACTACGCCACTAAACCCGAGATTAGTTTGAGTCAACGACACCATGTTGCCATCTTTGTCTGCAACAGATAGCGAAGTCGTTCCCCTATCAGGAGATGCACCTGCTGGCCCTGGAAAGTCACATGGCTTCTCACTATCAATAAATGACCACGGATCGCCTGCTGAAAATACAGTTGCCATGGAAGAATCAATGTTCATAGCTCGATTGACGGCATACTCAGGCTGAGCGAGAACATCAATCGGGAATCCGTAAATTGCCGGATCACCCATAAAACTAAATCTATCAACCGCGGACAACTTCACCGCTTCAATAATTGTGTGCAGGGAATCAACCGTTCCATATCCCATGGCTGCAATATCGAACTGTTCAAGGATGTTCAATATTTCCAATACAGTCGGCCCAGCACATGGACCTTTAACCGCTGAAATTCCCAGACCCCTGTATGTAGCAGACATCGCCTGCTCCTGAACGATAGGACGATACTGTTCGAAATCGCTCAAACGTAGATATCCACCGTTTTGTTCAACATCTTCGGCGATACGTGCTCCGGTTTCACCACCATAAAATTCCGACGCTCCAAGACGACCCAATCGTTCGAGGGTCTGTGCATGCTCACTCTGCACAAAATGTGAGCCGGGCGACAAAGGTGACCCCCTATTCAGATACACCTCAGCAGTGGTGGAAAATCTGGACAGAAGAGCATGTCTTTCAGACAACGACAGTGCGACTGCTCGAGGAAGAGGAAAGCCGTCCCGAGCTAGTTTTACAGCGGGAGCAACCGCCTGATCAAGATCAATGGTTCCCCATTTTTCCAAAGCTTTAGTTAACCCTGCAACAGTCCCTGGAATCGCAATGGATGTATAACCCTCGGTGTTGGCATTGTTCTTTACCTTCATCCAGGAAAATCGTCGAGACGGACCCTGCACATCCTGTTCATCTTCAAGGTCATACATTTCAGCATGGGCTAAACCTGGTGCTTGCATTCCAAAATCGATCGTTCCGCCATCACCACCGTCAAAATGCACCGTCATTAATCCACCACCACCAATACCGTTCCATATTGGAAGCAGCACACCAGACGCAAAAGCGGTACTAACGGCGGAGTCGACTGCATTCCCCCCACGCCTGAGCACCTCCACACCAATCTGAGCGGCCGTCACATGTTGAGCAACAACCATTCCAGACTGAGCAGAAATCTCTTCATGCCTGATAATCGG
>CAJWJL010000048.1:0-13037 GCA_913042135.1 uncultured Chloroflexota bacterium
GTCGTTGGCATCGAAGTACCAAACGCACATCCTACGGCGGTAACTCTACATTCAGTGATGCAGTCTGCCGAATGGAACAGGTTCAAAGAAACTGCTGCTTTACCGGTACCTCTTGGCCTCGGAAGTGGTGGTGACCCAGTAATGGCCGATCTCTCGCTCATGCCACACACGCTGGTGGCAGGCTCAACAGGTTCAGGCAAGAGCGTGTGCATGAATGCAATCATCACCGGCCTGATATTAACGAAAACACCATTGGAAGTTCGGTTGATCATGATCGATCCGAAACGAGTTGAATTAACTCCGTATCAGGGCATTCCACACCTATATCATCCAGTAATTGTAGAGTCAGACAGAGCAGTTATCGTCTTGCGATCACTTGTCGATGAAATGATGGGGCGATTCCGACAACTTGAAAATGCTGGCGTGAAAAATATCGCCTCCTACAATGAGAAAATCGCTGAAAAGATGCCGTACCTTGTCATACTGGTTGACGAGTTGGCTGATCTTATGCTGACGGCTGCCGGTGATGTAGAACGGCTGCTCGTACGACTAGCTCAACTAGGACGAGCAACTGGAGTACATCTAGTAATTGCCACCCAAAGGCCTTCTGTCGACGTGGTTACAGGACTGATCAAAGCCAATTTCCCGAGCCGTATCTCATTCGCAGTAATGTCACAAATCGACTCACGAACTATTCTTGATTCAGTGGGAGCAGAAAAACTATTAGGGCGCGGTGATATGCTCTACATGCCAATCGACAAACCCAAACCATCTCGTGTACAAGGAGCATTCCTGACCGACAATGAGATCGAAGGAATCGTCTCCACATGGAAAGATGCGAACCCACCACCGCTGCCTGAACTAGTGGTTTCGTTTGAAGACTCATCTGGGGCAGATGGAAGCATTTCAAACTCTAGTAACGGCGATTCATTATTCGAACAAGCAGCAAATTTGGCTCACTCGCAAAAAACTTTATCCGTATCTCTTCTACAGCGCCGCCTACGCATAGGATATCCGCGTGCAGCGCGCCTGATGGATGAGCTGGAAGATGAAGGGGTTGTTGGGGCAGGCGAACCCGGAAAACCCAGACCCGTATTGTAAAACTGGTATTGATCCCATGCGGCAAATCATAACGAACATTTAAAGCGCGGTTGATTTCGTTATATCGCGATAACTGGGCTACGAGGCTTACAATGGATCGAAGTAGATAACAATACTACGAGCTTGCACTCGACAGGAGTAAAACACACCGAAGTGGCAGATATAACTCCCCTATTCCCAGATGATCAACCTCAGGAGTTGACGCCTATAGACCTCGAAAGCCCACGCCAATTTTGTCTGGCGTGCGGGGCGAACCTGTCAAAGTCAACTAAGTACAGGCGGTTGAGAATTTGTCCTAAATGTGGGTACCACTACACAATTTCAGCCCGACGCCGTATTGCAACCATAGCTGACGAAGGAAGCTTTAAAGAGACCAGCAAGTGGATTCAATCCCTAGATCCACTGGAATTCTCACCTCGGATTTCCTATCGCGTTAGGTTGTTGCAGGACCAAACTCGCACCGGACTTACTGAGGCAGCAATAACAGGCACCTGCCTAATCGGTGGAACTCCTGTGGTGATCATAGTCCTTGATTCGAGTTTCCTTGGAGGTTCGATGGGTGTCGTCGTAGGCGAAAAAGTCACTCTTGCTCTGGAAATGGCAGCTCGCAAAAAAATGCCCTGCGTAGCAATGATTACGTCAGGGGGAACGCGTATCCAAGAGGGTGTTCTCTCACTGATGCAAATGGCAAAGACCACACTGGCTGCTCGAGCACTAAGAGATAAGGGTCAACCATTTATCGTCGCACTTAGTAACCCATCTACAGGGCAAGTTCTTGGTAGCTTTGCATCAATGGCCGATATCATTTTTGCTGAACCAGGTTCGCATATTGGATTTGCGCCTCTCGCTGACATACGTGAAATCGAAGGAAAACGTGTCGGCAAGGAACATACAGCCGAAGCATATCTCGAAAGAGGCCACCTCGATGCAATCATAGCCCGTGACCATCTGAAACACGAACTAGCGTCAGTGTTAGATCTCATCTCACCAGAGTTCAAGCTAACTGCATCTCGACGATTTAATTATTCGGCATCACCCGAACGGCCACGAGAAGCTTGGGAGATGGTCAAACTGGCTCGCCGGCCTGATAGGCCCAGAGCACGGTTTTATATCGACAACGTTTTCGCCAATTTCTTTGAGCTGCATGGAGACCGTGTATACACCGATGATCCTTCAGTTATCGTTGGATTAGCGCGGTTAGGTGGACAAAGTGTGATGATCGTCGCACAACAAAAATCTCCAACAGTTGCTAACTCTAATGAAGCTGAAGATGCTGCCCTGCAAAGTGGCGACATCACCCCTGGAGGGTTCCGTAAAGCTCGCAGGGGAATCATACTTGCAGAAACATTCAATTTACCCGTCGTAACAATTGTAGATTCCCGTGGACCAAAGCTTGGAACTGACATGGAACAAAGAGGTTTAGCAAGCGCTATTGCACGAATGATCGATCAGATGGGCGCGGCAAAAATCCCAACACTTTCAGTTTTGATAGGAGAAGGCGGTTCTGAAGCGGCATTAGCCTTCGGGTTGGCTGACAGAGTCTTGATGTTAGAAAACGCTATATACACACCTATTTCACCGGAGCGTGGCGCTCAAACTGAACTAAATGACCCCAACAGGGCTTCAGATGTAGCGAGAGCTCTTAAATTAACTTCAATAGATTGTATGGAGATGGAAATCGTCGATGATGTTGTACCAGAACCCGAACAAGGTGCACACGGTTCTCCAGTTGAAGCTGCACGTTTACTAAAGCGAACCCTGATGCGTGAGATATCCAATCTTTCTGAAACAAACAACAAAACTCTCATGCGTAGGCGACAGAAAAAATTCCGTAAAATCGGAGAATACGGCAGTCGATTTCGTAATGCACTACGTAGAGAAACGAAAGCATGGCAAGCAGGCTTGGTGGCAGGAATGCGCGCTTTGCGTCAAGCGCCAGAAGAAAATATCAGTCCAGAGTTTATCGACGACGAAGAACTGCCAGACATTGACAACCAAATAAACTGAGAAAATCACCATGTGTACTCATATTCAAATTACTGATGGCATCAGAAATTCCTGAGATTTTTCTCAGAATAAAGTGTCAACCCAATCTTAAGTCAGGCAGAAAACCTTGAAAGAGTCGCGGGAGTATCCACTAGTCGTTAATCAGTCAGGTAATTGAACCACGTTCTCTAGAGTTCCGCCGTTCAACGCACGCCTTGCATTCTCAAATGAAAAAACAATGGCGCGATCAACTCGCTCCTGTGAAGAACCTGCCAGATGTGGAGTCACAACCACGTTATCCATTCTCAAAAGTGGGGAATCCATCGGAGTCGGCTCTATTTCAGTCACATCTAGTCCTGCACCCATTATCAATCCCCGATCCAATGAATCGATCAAATCTGACTCATTATGGACCGGACCTCTGCAAGTGTTGATAAATATCGCATCTGATTTCATAGCAGCAAATTCAGATCGTCCGATAAGTCCGGTAGTTGATGAAGAAAGAGGAACATGAACAGTGACAATATCCGAGCGATCAAGTAATTCATCCATTGAAACTCTTGTAACTTTTAATTCTCTTTCGTACTCTGCAGAGAATTCTCTTACATCTGTGTAAAGTGTCGTGGTCTGAAATCCTTGCAACATACGAGCAACCCACGTACCAATGTTGCCAAGCCCTATTATCCCAACGGTACGACTGGAAAGCTCGTACACCTTACCGAAATCACCGGACTTTGCCGGTTTCTGCCACGTCCCAATTTTTACACCGTCGACGCCTTGCGGCAGGCGCTTATAAACCATCATCATCATGCCAATAGCATGCTCAGCAACAGATCGGGCGATGGCCGGCGAATTATTACAAACCTCAATACCCATCTCGCGGATAGCCGGAACATCAAGCTGGTCAAATCCTGCACTCATAACTTGCAATAACTTCATTTTTGGCATCTTAGACAGCATTTCTGATGTGATAGAAAGACCGTTAGTTATAACTGCAACAGCATCTACTAATGCATCGGTCCGTTCTCTTTCAGGTGCTTCGGGACTCACAACCCCCCAGTCCAGATCGCTTGGCCCCAATTCCAAAGCTCGAACCGTCCGAGCTCCATCATGCTCACCGTAGTAAATAACACTGTGACCCATAAAACCCTCCGACCCTTTAATGACATTCCAAGGATATGATTACCAAACTTGCACGCTCAATGCAGTTATTTAAATATCAAACAGAATATATCGCTGGAAGGCCTGTTCATACAGCCTGATCAGCAAGAAAAATGAAAAGTCAATTTGACGATCTCTAACTTGGTTCTACAATTAGAGCACATATTCGTGGGGAGCTTGGGTAATCCTAGCTGAGAGGGCGGTAGATAAATTCGCCGCCGACCCATACACCTGATCCGGATAATGCCGGCGTAGGAAGTAGCCCAAAACCGCCTACAAACCGACATAATCTGAAAAGGCGGTTTTTATTGTTAGGCGACATAAAGGACACGAGGCGAGTACGAATGGATGACCAACTTACAATTGCTGGGAAGACGTTCAATTCTCGGCTCATGACAGGGACAGGTAAACACAAAACCGTTGGAGACTTGATGGCATCAGTTGAGAAATCTCAAACTGAAATCATCACAGTCGCTATACGACGTTTGAACCTCGACAATCCAAACGAAAAAACAATTCTCGATGAACTCAATTGGGATAATTATCAGATCCTACCTAATACTGCTGGATCCAAAACCGCTGACGAAGCAGTGTTTACAGCTCAACTGGCCCGAGAAGTCACTGGATCAAATTGGATCAAGATCGAGGTGATACCAGACCCAAAGTATCTGCTCCCTGACCCTATTGGGACTCTGGAAGCCGCACAAAAGCTGATCAAAGATGGTTTCGTCTGTCTTCCCTACATGGGAGCCGACCCTGAACTTGCAAAACGACTTGAAGATATCGGATGCGCTACGGTGATGCCACTTGGCTCCCCTATTGGTTCAGGTCGAGGAGTTTTGACTGCCGAAGAAATTCAAATAATCGTCGAACAATCAAGCGTACCTGTTGTTGTAGACGCTGGTCTGGGCGTCCCTTCAGATGCATCGACCGTAATGGAATTAGGTGCAGATGCGGTTCTTGTAAATACAGCTATCGCCCAGGCCACAAATCCCGGCCTAATGGGAGAAGCATTTAAGCTCGGAGTTCAAGCTGGGCGAAAGGCATACCTAGCAGGTCGTATCCCCGTAATAGACAAGGCCTCAGCGAGCAGTCCGACTGAGGATGTGGCAGTTACGGTTACCGCAAGCAGTTGATTCGCCCATTAAGTGATAAAACGCTATCCGTTGTGACCGATTTAGACGTAATCTCAGATTGGAATCAATTAGCTGTATGCGTTATGGCATCAGTTAGAGGTGGGGTGAATTTGGTTCAAGTGCGGGCTAAATCACTAAATGTGAAAAGACAGCGAGCGCTTGCGACAAAAATAGTCGAACTTGTTGGAATACACGCTCGTATAGTCGTAAATGGCGACCCAGAAATAGCTAAAGCAAGTGGAGCAACTGGTGTTCATCTGCCTGAAAATGGAACATCTATATCTAATGCAAGAGCGATCTTAGGACATAGTGCTCTTATCGGGAAATCAGTTCATTCTACCGTTGCCGCTATCGAGGCTGAACAAGACGGAGCAGATTACATCTACTTCGGTACGGTTTTCAAGACGACATCCCATCCTTGCGGTCATACGAACGGACTCCCGGGAATAATTAAATCATCGAATGCCGTGTCAATTCCGGTTATTGGCATTGGCGGAATCAACCGTCAAAATATTAAAAGTGTTATGGATGCAGGTGCTTCAGGGGTAGCGGTTATTAGCGCGATAATTGGAAAACGTGATCCATACAGATCCGCAAGAACACTCAAACAAATTATGACCGGCGGACGATCAGGCGCAACCTAGAGCATTTAGAGGATACAGTGTAAATCCCCATGATTGAAATCACGGTCAACGGAAATATCTCGAAACTCGATGAACCGACCAACATCAACGAATTCCTTGTATTAAAAGGATTCGAAGGTCGGTCTGTCGCAGTAGCTGTAAACTCAATCGTTATTCGCAGAACATCATTCAATAACACCATTATTAATGACGGTGATATTGTCGAAATTGTTCGCCCGGTCGGCGGCGGTGTTTAGCCATCACTATCCCCAGTGCTAATCCTTCATACCCGAACGGATATCAAAACAACCAAGTACCTTCGCGAGTCACGCAAATCACCACAATCGCCATCGGTGGAGGTGCGCTATTTCTCGCTGCACTTGATTTCTCTATCAATGTAAATCTGCCAAAGTTCAGAGCAGATTTAGGTGAAACATTAATCACTGTCCAGTTGATAATAATCTTCTATCACGGTGCTAGAAGTGGATTCGGTTTTATCGCAGGTGGCATCGCGGACAAGTTCGGTATCAAATGGCCACTTTCAGCTGGCATTGTGCTGTATACCACGGCTGTAGCAGCTATTTCTATCCAAAATTCTCTGGAACCTATCGTCGCCTTGCGTGTGCCACAAGGCATAGGGGTAGCCATCCTTTTCACCCTCGCCCCTGCCCTGATTGCTCGGGCTTTTGGTCCTTCACGACGTGGTAGTGCCCTCGGATTCACATTAGCTACGATGGGTGCTGGCACTTTCACAGGCGCTCTAGGCGGAGGATTGCTAGGAGAAGAATTCGGATGGCCAGCGATTTTCTGGATGCGGATTCCGATAGGAATAATACTTCTGATTGCCACTATAATCGGGCTTAACCAGAGTTATGCTGGAGCAGTTCGTGATCGAGTAAAAAAACGTTTTGATGTCGTTGGATCCGCAATTCTCTTCGCTTCACTTTTTACGTTTGTGCTGGGGTTATCGTTCGCTCGTGTTGATGGATGGATAGCAGCTTTACCAATGACACTACTTATAACTTCAGTTGTTCTTGGGCTAACATTCGCCAAAGGCAATAAAACGGGGAATTTCACGATTCTGCCGATTGGTTTGATGAATTTTCCTGGATTCAAATCAGGGGCTGGCTCAAATTTTCTGATAACTGTCGCATCTTTCGTAATGTGGTTTCTATTCCCGTTTTACGTAACAGATGTAATGGGAAAGAGTGTTTTAACCCTTGGAGCTCTGTTGGCTTTAATGGCCATTATGAATTTGGTTGGGTCAGCTGTTGCTGGTTACCTGGCAGACCGCGTTGGGGACAGGCTTATCACGTTCGTCGGTTCGATCTTAACGGCTATCGGACTTGTGTTGGCTGGAATTCAAGGCAATGCCCCTGCGATGCCAGTGGTCATATTGGCAACTACAGTAATTGGCGTAGGCTTTGGTGCCCACCAAGCGGCAGTTTATGCCCTCACACTGAGGGGGACTGCACCTGAACATGCTGGTAGTACGTCAGCAGGTCTCACCGTGTCGCAAACTATCGGTACTGTCGTATCAATTGCATTGATGACATCCTTACTTAATTGGCAGCAATCAATCAATGGAAGATCATTCACAGAGGCATATGCAATCTTATATTTGATAGCCGGTGGAATCGCAGTTTTAGCAGGTGCAATCGTAATCAAAAAGCAATCAGACAGTATCGATAGAACAATTAATGTCGATTCAAACCCAGAATAGATATTGCCTGATACCTCGTCTCACAGATAACACATGTTATCCTTCGCCCCATACTCAAATTAATCATTTGTAACTCACAGTTTTAACCAAAGAATTTCGAATAGAAACGCTTATACTCAATGCATTGGTTCGCCTTTCGGCTTTCGGGAGAGTTTCATGTCAATATCGACAAAAATAGTTCTGGTACTTAGCGGAGCATTTATTCTTTCTGCCGTAATGGCTTCATGTTCTTCTGGTCCCACAACCGTCGAAATCGTTCAGACAACCAAAGCACAAAATAAACTTGATAACGCAGCTGCTACTCGTGAAGCAGCACTCGCAGCAGGCGAAAATCCTGATGAAGTACAAGTGAAAATCGCAGCAGGTAGTCAGGCAGATAAAATCAACAAACAACGTGCCGCCACGGCAACTGCACAGGCCGCAGAAGGTATCGAGGCTGTAGGCTCAGGCTCTGACGTTAAACAGGAAAAAGCTGTTCTAGAAATTGAAATGCCAGATGGCCCAGCCTTAAGTCCAGAGGATTGCGTTCCCGTACTATGGGATGAAGACACAAAAAAGACGGCCAAAGGCGACACAATTCAATGTGTAAAAATAGACATTGTCTCGAGGGGTGCGGAAGGTACCAGATTCGACCCTGAAATAGCGAAGATCACAATCGGGTCTACAGTCTCGTGGTCCAATGGTCGCTTAAGCGCTAGCAGTGCAGCTTCAGATGAAGGACAAGAGGAATCCTGGAATTCTGGTGAATTAAAGAAAGAATTATTCGGGGCTAACCGAACTTTTGAACACACCTTTAACACGGCGGGTTGCTTTACCTATGCGTCTTTATTCTCGGGTGATAATACGGCCGGTGCAGGTCTGGGTGCTATATGCGTCGTAGAGGAATAAATACCTAATCCTCAATACATAATAATGCCCTGAAAACTGAATATAACTAATCGATCTGACGCAACCTTGGGTCAAGACGATCTCGCAACCAGTCACCCAAGAAGTTGAGAGAGATCACAACCATAAAAATCGCAGTTGATGGCACCAGCACCTGGTGTGCTGCAATAGTCAGGTAATCCCTGCCTTCAGTGGTCATCACACCCCATGCTGGAGTCGGTGGCTGAATACCAGCTCCCACAAAGCTAAGAACCGACTCCGCAAGGATCAGGCCGGACGTGTTCAACGTACCGACAACAATTGCCGTGTTAAGAATTCCCGGCAAAAGGTGCCTAAACAATATTCGGAAGTCAGATGCGCCGTTCACACGAGCTGCAGCCACATAGTCAAGACTTTTCAAGACCATTACCTCGGCACGTACTACCCTCACGAACGATGTCCAGGCAATTAATGCCAGAACAAACAAAAGAACGGTTAATCCTCTACCAAAGATCAAGGTCACGATCAAAGCCACCATGAGGAACGGCATCGCGTACCAGATATCCACAAACCTGGTTATCAACTCGTCCATCACCCCGCCGTAGTACCCAGCAAGCATTCCAAGCGACACACCAATAAACGACCCAATCAACAGCGAGACCAACACGACCTGCATAGATATACGGGCACCATGAAGTACCCTGGAGAATACATCTCTTCCTACATGATCCGCACCCAGAAAGTGATATCCCTCTGTCCATAAGCCATAGCGGGGCACATCACATTTGAAGGGCTGATCGCGCCCTGTAATTTCGCCATCACCATTAATGTCGACCCAATCTGCCTTGGCATACGGGGGATTCCAGTCATCTGTCTGAATACATTTAGATCTCTGCAATACAGGAAGGTGTCGATCACCTATGATGCCAATATCACGCTCGTAAGGCGCAACAGTAGGACCGATAATTGCCGTAATGACCAAAATAATCAGAACAATGATAGGAATAACAGGGTAACGGCGGACGAACCACCACGCCTGAGCAAAAGGCCCCCGATCATGTTCCATCGGTTTCAGAGGTGATTCGAGCGTCGCTGAATCCACTTTTTGAATTTCTTCCTGAGCGTCACTTGTAGTCATAAGGGATCCCCGTTATTCCGAGCTGTCGCCAAGGCGTACTCTTGGGTCAATTATCGTGTAGGCAATATCTGCGATGGTGGCAAAAACCAAATAGATCAATATGAATATGAAAACCGTACCAAGCAGTAACGGAAAGTCATTGTCATTAACAGCTCGGTACAGCGCCTCATAGCCGATACCGGGCCATGAGAACACTATCTCGACAACCAGTGCACCATTCAACCAGCCAGAAAAAGTAAGCAACGCCGATGTGACCGGGACAATCAAGGCATTACGAAGAGCATGCTTATAAATAACCCAATTCCAATTAACGCCCTTGGCCCGAGCTAAGCGAATGTACTCAGAGTCGAGAACTTCGAGCATGGATGATCGAGTGAGACGCATAAGGCTAGCGGCTGCCCCCCAACCCAAGGCCGTACAGGGAAGTATATATTCCTTCCAATTGAATTCCGGAGACCTGCCACCGGCGGGCAGCCACTCCAGCCAAACGGCGAAAATCCATATCGCCACCAGCGCTGTAACAAATGGAGGAGCAGCCTGGCCAACGATGGCCAGGCCTCTTCCAAAATAGTCCCAGCCAGAGCCGCGCTTAACAGCGGCCAACACACCCATGGGGATTCCCAACGCGATTGCAAAAACCCAACTACCTATCGCAAGCTGTACTGTCGCGCCGATCTTTCCCCTCAAGAGTTCGGTTACAGCTCTATCGCGTGCGAGAGAAACTCCAAGGTCTCCTCGCAGAGTTCTGCCAACCCAGTCAACGTACTGCTTCCAGAGGGGATCATTCAAGCCCAACCGATCTCCGAGTGCTTCCCATTGTTCTTGCGATATGCCATAACCCGAGTCAGGTACAAACAACTCTCTCGGATCATTGTGAAACTGTATTAAAACGAAAATCGCTAAAGTCGCACCAATCACTGAAATGATGGATGAAAAAAAACGTCTTGCCAGAAAATTAAACATCTATTAGGCACTTTCCAACTCATGCGAACCGGAGCGTGTTGTATTGAAACTTTTTAAACGACCGTGTAAGGCTGCATCATACTTGACTTTAAGTCTCCTTGAAGCCTGCACAGAGATCTTAAAGCCTAACAACCGTTCGGGAATTCTAGCGTTACCAAATACTTTGTCAACGATCACTAACTGAGTACATAACCTTATTAACATTTTTTTGATGCGTAGCTAAAGATGAGCACGCCTTATCGCACAGATTAAAAAAGACGGGGGCTGGAAACTCCAGCCCCCGTCTCAGTTAGCAAACTAACTGATTATCACGAGTATGAACTCTTAGTCGTTCAGTACGATGAATTCTGGGTTACCAGACACGTTTGAATAGTGCTGCTGGTATCCATCCCATGACTTGATTCGGTCGTTGACTACGATTCCTTTCGGAACCTGGAACACACCGGCGTATTGCAGCCAGAACATGCTGTAGTCGACCCAGTTCAAGTGCTTCTCAGCTCGGACGCTAGCGTCCTTTTCACCAAGAATCTCAAACAGCCATTTCGCACCGGCCTGGGACTCGAAACCAACACCCCAGCCAGGTCGTGACGACGATGTGTCTACCGTCGGCAGCGGCCAGTCTATCGGGTATACGTTGGAGTGAACGTCACCGTTCTTCAAAACAGGCAGGTACTGAATGCGCTGTCGCATTCGTGGGCTGATAACTCCACCGTAGTCTTCAACTAGACCTGAAATCTCGATACCGAGACGTGTCCAGTCAGACATGATGGTGTCAGCAACTTCAAGACCAACAGGTCCTGCTTCTGCTGCGTAAGCCTGCAGTACGAGTTCGCCAAAGCCTTGGCGCACACCGTCTACCAGTGGGTAGCCAGCGGCTGTAAGGAGATCTCCGGCAACATCGAGGTCGCCATCAGCGATCACCCACGGAACAGACTCTTGTGTCCCAGAGCAGGAGATGTCTCCACCAACCCAGTCAAAACAACCGGTTTCTCGAGCTGCATCCCAGCCAGGGTACTCAGGACCCATGTACTCGGAGTAGATCGGTGTGCCAAGGTCGTTCAACAGAGAACTGAGGATGGCACCACGGTCGATAGCAGTCGATAGGGCAAGTCGAACCAGTCGAGCCTGCTCCATGTCGTCCATACCTTCAGGGTTGTTGTCGTCCGTGTAAGGTGCGTTGCCACAGAGGTCGTGACCTAGGCCATCACCATCTGCACAAGTGTTCCCTTGGTCACCCCAAGGGTTACCAATCCACGGGTAGTCATTCTCAAGAGTAGGACCGTCCCACGGTGCAAGCGCTTCTGCCGTTCGTGCGTGGGAGTGCTCCCAGAGGTTTCCTGGGAAGAGAATTGACTGACCTACGTAACCACCTGGCATGGTCTCCAGGAACGTGAAGCCGTCAGCTACAATTTCCGGAAGGAGCTTGTAGTCAAGCGTGACCATGTCAATAGAGCCATTCTTCAGCATTGCGATCTGGGTTGTTGCCTCAGGAACCTGAATTCCTGTGATGGTTGCAACGTTACCAGTGGTTCGCCAGTGGCTGTCAACGGCATGCATTGTGCAGCGGTCACCAGGCTTACAGTCATCGCCCTGGACATAAGGTCCGGTACCAATGTGGTGTGATCGCGCCCAGTCAATACCATGGGTATCGGCTGACGTCACCTTGTGAACTCCACGTGCGGCTGAGAGACAACCGAACTGGGAGACAGGGAGACAGTAGTAGACAGGTGCTACAAGGCCGATTTCAACCGTTAGATCATCGACTGCTTTTGCCTCGAGGAAGATCGCAGCAAAGTCACCACCGTCACCATATGTGGATTCGGGGTTCGTAGTTGCGTTAGAGCGGTTAAACCACTCAACAAGTTCTGCGGCATTCAATTCGCCGAAGTCCTCGTCTTCAAATCCAATGGGGCTCTGCCACTTCAAGCCTGACTTCAAAGTCAGCCTTGCGCGGGTGCCCGCTGCGTCGATGTCCCATGTATCCACCAGGAAAGGATGCATCGGGTCGCCGTCTTCGAAATTGAAGAGAGCTTCTTCGATACCACCGATCTGGTTAGTGGCTGATCCGCGGTACGGACCGACATAGCCGATTCCGTATACAGACTCAAGCGTGCTGAAAGCTCGAGTGAGTGTACCGGTTGGTCCACCGCTAGCGGACGGAGCCGTCGTTGCTTTTGCTGCTGCAGCCTTAGCTACCGTTGCGGCAGGCTTAGCAGCTGCTGCTGCTTCACTCTTGCCTCCGGCTTTAGCTGCTTCAGCTTTAGCGGCTGGGGCGGCTTCTTTAGCTGCTGCTGCTGCGCCTGCTTTTTCAGCTGCTTTAGGAGCGGCTGGGGCGGCTGGAG
>CAJWJL010000049.1:0-12836 GCA_913042135.1 uncultured Chloroflexota bacterium
CACCAAAGCGAATGGATGTTATTGCTGAGCGCTTGTGTGAATTATTGGAAGATGACTTACTCCGAGTCCATATGGGTACAGCTGCCAGAATCCATGCTGAATCACTAGGTTGGGACAGCTCAGCTGATTCACTTCTGAGATGCTTTAGAGAACTAGTTCCGGATACCGTCGAACCTGCTATATCTGTAGCTGGCGGCTAAACAGATTTTTCCCACCAGTTGACTTCGTTTCTGATTTTGAAGTCTAACGATGAATAAACCTTCATGGCCGGTGTGTTTAGCGAATCAACCTCAAGTTCAACTTGATCGACTTTTAGGTCAATAAGATGACTGAATCCAGCTTCGGCGATCGCACGGCCAAGACCTTGGTTTCTTGCGGTTGGTGATACCCCGATCATATCAATTCGTCCGATTTTTAAATGAGACTTATCAAACAATGAGGTCCAACAATAGGCTACTAGTTGACCTTGGGCGTTATGGATTATCAAAACATTGTCGATTCCGTGCCCTGGGGATAGTAACCTAGCTTTGATTTCGCCTTCTGTGTTTGGTGAATACCCGAAGTGATTATTGAACGACTCATTTTGTAAATGTGTCAGCTCAGGGATCTCATGATGTCCCATCATCTTGCGCAACACAAAACTGGGCTGAATTGTTGTTTTAGACTCGTAAAAACGAGGAGTACTTTCCAGTCTCAAGTATTTTCGCACATGTTTCCAGTTGTGGTTTTTTATGATCGTTTCGACGTGGGATTCGTGATCGAGAGTTGCTATATGAGCAATAGGCGTTTCTTGCCTCGCACGATTGGTGCCCCAGTTGAGTAGCTTACCCAGCGTTTCAGAATCAGCAGAGGTGCTAGTGAATCCGACTATGGATCGCCCGATATTTTTTTCTGGTTCGACGATGGCGTATCCGACTACTTTATTTTCTAGATGCGCTAGAACCAGATTTTTGTGGGGTTGTACACGTGGAAATTTCAACGCCGATATGAGACCTGAGGTCGTATCTGGCCACTCTCTGTGGCCGTGCGGTCCCGTATTGTGTAATAACTTATGGAGAGAATCGATGTCGGTATTTGTGAAATTGCGTAGTTTTATGTTGGATTGATTTAGCGACGGGTTCATATTGAATAACTCAAGTGTGTTCTTGAAGTGTATTCCCGTGTTTATACATCCGGGGATTAATAGTTGATTGGGTGCGGTCTTTATTACTAAATAAGTCGTTTACACGGTAAGCAATTGCTTCTCGAGTCTCTTGGCACTTATAATTGAGAGGCGTGAAACGCTATGAACGGGAGTAGTATCGGATCAAGTGTTCTTAGAGAGAGCCGGTGGTTGGTGTGAACCGGTGTGCGCTGGTTTGAGAACTCGCCCTGGAGCGGTCGATCTGAATTTTGTTAACTAGGGTCGAACGGCTTGCCCCGTAAAGGTTTTGAGTGGCTTGGTGCTTTCAGAGTGATGGCACCCGGCAATCGAAGGTGGTACCGCGGGATGCAAGTCTCGTCCTTTGTTTGTGAGGGACGGGATTTTTTTTTGTCCGATGAAACTGGACGATGTTCGTAATATAAACGATAAACATTAGTACCTAATCAACAAGCAATTGCTGAAGCAATTTCCGGTAAATGTGTAGGAAACGGATATGTCTAAACTCCTCACTGGTAGTCAAATTGTCTGTGAAGCGCTCCTCAAAGAAGGTGTGAGGGTGGTGTTTGGTATTCCGGGCGGCGCGATTCTTCCACTGTATGGAGTTTTGTCGCAGTATCCAGACTTACGTCATATTCTGTCTCGTCACGAGCAGGGTGCAGCGCATGCCGCTGACGGATATGCTAGATCTACGGGTACGGTTGGCGTGGCTTTTGCGACGTCTGGACCAGGTGCAACCAACCTAGTTACGGGTTTGGCTACTGCAATGATGGATTCAGTTCCCATTGTTGCGATTACTGGTCAAGTAGGTCGTGCCGCGATTGGTACGGACGCGTTTCAAGAAACTGATATCACTGGTTCAACACTTCCAGTTACCAAACATAACTATCTTGTCATGCGTGCAGATGATCTGGGCAATACAATTCATGAGGCCTTTCATATAGCAAGAACGGGTCGCCCTGGGCCAGTACTAATAGATATTCCAAAAGATGTATTTACCGAAACGGGCGGGTACGACCCTGACGCTCCAATTAATTTGCCTGGTTATAGAGTCCCCGGTAAAGCTGAGGAGGCTCAGGTAACAGCTGCTGCAGAACTGATTAATGCAGCTCAGCGTCCGGTCATCCTCGCAGGCCATGGAGTTGTCCTGTCGCGGTCATTTGATGAGCTCAAGGAATTTGCCGAAAAAGCCCAGATTCCAGTAGTGACCACTTTACTAGGGATTTCGTCTTTTCCTGAAGATCATGTGCTTAGCACAGGTTTTCCAGGTATGCATGGAATGGCATATGCTTCTCTTGCTCTCGATCAGGCCGATTTAATTGTCAACTTTGGAAGTCGTTTTGATGACCGAATTGTTGGCGATTCTCGGCGGTTTTCAACAGGGTCGAAAAAAATTCATGTAGACATTGATCCTGCAGAGATAAATAAGAGCATAAGGGTTGATGCTCCGGTTGTAGGGAACATCAAAGACGTGTTTCGACAGCTCATACCGCAAGTTAAAACGACTACGCATGTCGAATGGTTGCAGCATATTGAGCATCTTAAATCCGAGCACCCTTCGTTGCGAATTCCTGAGAGCGATCGACTAATGGGGCAGCATGTTGTGAAGGCACTGTCGGATGTCACACAGGGTGAGGCAATAATTACCACTGGAGTTGGCCAGCATCAGATGTGGGCCGCGCAGCATTATCAGTTTAAGAACGCTAATTCTTGGTTGTCATCGGGTGGAGCCGGAACGATGGGTTACGAAGTCCCTTCAGCTATCGGGGCACAGGTTGGTAACCCGGATAGCTTGGTCTGGTCGATCTGTGGCGATGGTGGATTTCAAATGACGATAATGGAACTTGCGACAGCCGCTGAAAATGACCTTCCAGTAAAGTACGCGATTTTGAACAATAATCATTTGGGGATGATTACACAGTGGCAGGGCTTCTTTTATAACCAGGATTATCAAGCTGAAACGTATTCGGGCAACCCAGACTTTGTGAAACTTGCAGAGGCTTATGGGATAAAAGGAATACGGGTAACGAAGCAGGATGAACTGGAGTCGGCTATAAATGAGGCAAATAACCATAGTGGTCCTGTGGTCGTGGATTTTGTAATCGAAAAAGTTGATGATGTTTATCCAATGATTCCTGCAGGACAGAGTATCGAGGAATTAATCGAGGAACCAAACTAATGGCGCCTAGTGATAACGCATCGTTTCAGCGGACAATTTCTGCACTAGTACAGGATCGACCTGGTGTGCTAGCGCGGATTGCTGGTCTGTTTCGTAGACGCGGTTTTAATATCGCGAGTCTCGCTGTTGGTCGATCGGAGCAACCAGGGTTGTCAAGAATGACTTTCGTTGTTGAAGGACCATATGAGGTTGTTCGACATGTATCCGCACAACTTGATCGCTTAATTGATGTTGTTGAGGTTCACGATATTACTGAAAAAAATATTGTTTGGCGTGAACTTGCATTGATCAAAGTTACTGCAGATGCTTTAGCGAGGCGAGAGATACTCGAACTGGTGAATATTTTCAGGGTGAACGTCATCGATATTGGCGCGGAAAGTCTGACAGTGGAAATTTCGGGCGGTCGTCAAAAAATTGACTCGTTTATCGAGCTGGTTCGTAAATTCGGGATCGAGGAAGTTATACGTACGGGTCGTGTTGCGACTCTTCGCGGAACATTACTTGCGGGTGAGGCAGACGGGTTGTTTCAGTCAGATACCAATCAATCAAATTACACCTTACCCATTCCAAGTGATGATACAGGGAGCGTTTGAGAACGCTTACAAATAGGCTGTCGGGATTGCTGACAGAAAACAAAAATACGCGCTTTAAGGCTGATGATTAATAATGGCTATTCTTTCTTACGATAAAGATATTGACGATTCCATACTGCGGGATAAAACGATTGCAGTACTTGGGTATGGATCCCAAGGGCATGCACATGCACTTAACTTGAAAGAAAGTGGATTTAACGTCGTTGTTGGACTTTACGAAGGTAGCCGAAGCAAGCAGACGGCTGAAGAAGCTGGGCTTACAGTTCTTTCTAATGCTGATGCTACGAAGGTCGCTGATTTAATTTCTTTTTGTTTGCCTGACACGATTCAGTCAAAAGTTTACAGAGAAGATGTCCAGCCGCATTTGGAGCCAGGCAAAACCTTGTTATTCGCCCATGGGTTCACTATTTTCTATGAGCAGATTGCTCCACCGCCAGAGATTGATGTTGTGATGATTGCTCCTAAGGCACCAGGTCATAGGGTACGTGCGGTGTACGAGAGGGGACTTGGGGTTCCATGCCTCGTGGCTGTTCACCAGGACGTATCAGGTGCGGCTCATGATGTAGCCCTGGCTTACGGGAAAGGTATCGGAGGCGGTCGTGCAGGGATCTTGGAGACGACTTTTAAGGAAGAGACAGAGACCGATTTATTCGGAGAGCAGGCTGTTTTGTGCGGTGGGGTGACCGAACTTGTCAAGACTGGCTTTGAAGTATTGGTGGAGGCTGGTTATGAGCCGGAATCTGCCTACTTTGAGGTTCTTCATGAGTTGAAATTGATCGTCGATCTTATGTACCAAGGTGGTCTCGGCTACATGCGGTATTCGGTGAGCGAAACTGCTGAATATGGTGATTACTCACGTGGTCCTGTTGTGATCGATTCCAATGTGAAAAAGAATATGGAAAAAGTATTGCAACAAATTCAATCAGGAGAATTCGCTCGCGAGTGGATTGCTGAAAACGATGAGGGTCAACATAAGTTCAAGCAAATGCGAGCTGACAACGAAATACATGGTATCGAGAAGGTTGGTAAAGAGCTTCGAGACATGATGCCTTGGTTGGAGTCGACCACATAGTATTTTCTGGAGAATAGATAACTAAGCCGATAAAAGTAGTGGTTTTGCATACTAGTTCGGTAAAACTGTTTAACTAACAAAAGCGAGCGCTGGAGGGATTCAAATGGCGCAGCAGAGTCATACTGAAGACAAAGTAATTATTTTTGACACGACCCTTCGTGATGGAGAACAATCCGCCGGAGCTGGTCTAACAGTTGAAGAAAAACTTCGTATTGCTCATCAACTCAACAAGCTGGGCGTCGATGTTATTGAGGCTGGATTTGCAGGTAGTTCTCCAGGTGACTTCGAAGCCGTACGCAGAATTGCTAATGAAGTAAAGGGACCAGTCATTACCTCTCTAGCGCGTGCTGTTGACTCGGATATCGATGCTGCCGGAAAAGCCCTTGAAGGGGTGGAGAACGCTCGTATTCATACATTCCTTTCCTCTTCCGATGTCCACTTAATGCACCAGATGCGTAAGGATCGTGAATCCATAATGGATATGGCCGTGCACGCAGTTGAGCGAGCGAAAAGTTATGTCGATGATGTTGAATTTTCACCAATGGATGCCTCCCGCACCGAACCTGAATACCTTTACACCATGCTTGAGGCAGTGATACGGGCTGGTGCAACGACGGTTAATATTCCAGACACGGTTGGTTATTCGACACCTGAAGAGTTCGGGGCGTTAATCCGAGGAATCAAAAAAAACGTTCCTAACATCGATGGAGTTGTCATTAGCGTCCATTGTCATAACGACCTTGGAATGGCCTCAGCTAACTCGCTTGCAGCAATAGAAAATGGTGCTCGTCAGGTAGAAGGTTGCGTAAATGGACTTGGTGAGCGAGCAGGAAATGCAGCCCTCGAAGAAGTCATAATGGCTGTAGAAACAAGACCAGACCACTATGGGGTTACTACTGACATCAATTGTGAGGAGATAGGTAACTCAAGTCGTATGGTCAGTTCTATATTTGGGTTTCCTGTCCAGGCGAATAAGGCAGTGGTTGGTCAAAACGCGTTTCGACATTCCTCTGGTATTCATCAAGATGCTTTTCTAAAAGAACGTACAACTTTTGAAATCATGGAACCAGACACTGTAGGTTGGCGTGGGCAGGCCCTCGTACTCGGCAAGCTTTCAGGGAGGGCTGGTCTTCGTTCACGTTTACATGAGCTTGGTTATGACTTATCCGATGAAGAATTGGCCAGTGTGTTTGTGTCGTTTAAGGACCTTGCTGATACTAAGCGTGAAGTTACAGATATGGACCTAGAGGCACTAATGTCTGAACAGCACCGCATGGTCGATACTGATAGAACCTATAAAGTTATCGCGGTTCATGTTGTGTGTGGGAATGACACAGTTCCACAAGCTAAAGTCACTCTTGATTGTCCGGATGGTCAATCAAGAACGGTGGAGTCTAGAGGGACTGGTCCTGTTGATGCGGTGTGTAAAGCAATCGATCAGGTTGTTGATCTAAATATCGATCTAACGGAGTTCGCTGTATCGGCGGTTACTGAAGGTATTGACTCGCTTGGCGAAGTCACTATCAGAGTGGCTAAAGATGGCTCGGTGTACTCAGGTCGTGGATCAGACTCGGATATTGTCGTTGCATCAGCCAAGGCATATGTGAATGCCATTAACAGATTGATCACAATTGGAGTACAAGATCGAACAGCAACTACAGGCGCAGTTTAGCTAGATACCGATAAGCCAAATAACTGTAAGTAGTACTACCTGAAAAGCTTTGGTCTGCGTTATTATTTCTGATCGGTCAATTTTTTTTGGCCGATACGGTCTTTATTGGGGGTTTTGTGCACATGGGAAAGACCATGTTCGAAAAGATTTGGGATCGGCACATTGTTGCAGAGCCTGAGGATCAGCCAGCTCTTATTTATATTGATCTTCATCTGGTGCACGAAGTCACTTCGCCGCAGGCATTTGAGGCGTTACGTCTTACTAACCGTAAGGTGCGTCGCCCAGATTTGACGATATCTACTGTTGATCACAACCTACCAACTGATGACACTAGGTCTGAAGTGATTAAGGATCCTATCGCTCGTATACAAGTTGATACTCTTCGCAACAATTGCGAAGAAATGGGAATAACCCTCTACGATGTTGATTCCACAGCCCAAGGGATTGTTCATGTTATTGGACCCGAGCAGGGCTATACTCAACCTGGAATGACCATTGTCTGTGGTGATTCACATACGTCTACCCATGGTGCCTTTGGTTCGTTGGCTTTTGGCATTGGTACGTCTGAGGTAGAGCATGTTCTTGCCACCCAGACACTGCGACAACGTAAGCCTCAAACAATGGAAGTACGATTTAAGGGTGAGTTGAAGCGGGGTGTTACTGCTAAGGATATGATTCTTGCAGCAATCGGTAAGATGGGTACGGCTGGTGGTACAGGTTATGTGATTGAGTACACCGGCGCTGCAATCCGTGATCTTGATATGGCGGGCCGTATGACGGTTTGCAATATGACGATCGAAGCAGGAGCTAGGGCAGGGCTTATTGCTCCAGATGACACAACCTTCGATTGGATGCGCGGACGTAAGTTTGTGCCTAAAGGTGAACAATTTGATCATGCCGTTGACCAATGGCGGGCACTTGCCAGTGATGAAGACGCTACGTTTGACGCATTAATTGAAATTGATTGCGATGATCTAGAGCCATTTGTCAGCTGGGGTACTAATCCTGGGCAGGTGATGCGTATCACTGATAAGGTTCCCTCGCCCGAGGACTTCGATGACATAGCGGACAGATCTTCTGCTGAAAGCGCTCTTGAATACATGGGTTTGAAGGGTGGAACGGCAATTGAAGATATTCAGATTGATCGAGTGTTTATAGGGTCTTGTACAAATGCACGTATAGAAGACCTTCGATCGGCTTCACATATCGTCAAAGGTCACACAGTTGCATCGAGTGTTCGTGCACAAATTATGCCGGGCTCCACGCTTACGAAATTGCTTGCTGAAAAAGAAGGTCTCGACCAGATTTTTATGGAAGCCGGGTTTGAGTGGCGCGAGTCGGGATGCTCGATGTGTCTTGGGATGAATCCAGATGTTTTAGTTCCTGGAGAACGCTGTGCCTCTACTTCGAATCGAAACTTCGAAGGTCGTCAAGGTAAAGGGGGACGTACACACCTTGTGAGCCCTGAAATGGCTGCTGCTGCGGCTATTGAAGGTCATTTCGTAGATGTTAGGAATTGGGATACCGAGTGATGTGTTTGACACTCTTGCTCTACTGTAAGCGCGAGGTATAACGGTGCAACCAGGGAATTACGACCCGAGACCTCCAGAAGATCGTGATCGGGCTCGAGCGAGTGACGCCGATCGAACTTTGCGTACAGGTCGCCGATCTAGGGGAACATCTGAGACCAACACTACTGATGGTGGCATTATGCGCCGACTCAGTGGTCGTTCCGACTTGGACCGCGCAAAGGCTATGCGATATGAGCCGTATTCTTACGAATCTAACTCTACCCAGTTGAGGTGGGTCATAATATCACTCGCTGCTTGGTCTGTAATCGCAATTTGGCTTGCATGGCTAGATTTTTCTACCGTGAGTGTCTTGTCAGATCTCCGCGACCAGGGATTTACGAGCGTGCCACCCTCGACTCTTTCTCCTCAATCTATGATTGACTTTGCTGCAAGAGAAGGTCTGAATTGCATAGACACCGCTGATGTTTTTCTGGCGACTTATGACTGCAATCGACTTTTTGATGCCCAAAATATCTATGAGGTTGCGAAAGGCAAGAGCTCATTAGCATTTGTAATTCTTATGGCCCTTCTACTTGTAAATATGTTTGCGTTTGGTTCGTTTACTCATCGCGCCAGTAGGAATCTTCTTACTTTGAAAAGCAGTGGGCAAGGATTTACTCCCGAAAAAGCTGTGATGTGGTTCTTTATTCCAATCATGAACCTGTTTAAGCCTTGGCAGGTGTTTCGCGAGTTATTCAAAGGAAGCGATCCCGGAGTAACAACGTCGGATGACTTGATATGGAAGACTAAAGGCAAAGTATCGAATTTAGTTCATTTTTGGGCAGGAATATTCGTTTTAGTATTTATTTACAATCCGATTAGCATTGGAAGAATCTGGCACTCTGTTCGGTTAACGTTTACCGATAGTGTTGTAGCTCATCAGAGACTAGTTATTGCAGATTTATTGCTGGCACTCCTCGGCATTGCTGCTTTGCTTGTTGTGATTGAGTTGCATAAGCGGCAAGAATCGCGGCATATTAAGGTTGGTAAAATTACTGTGACGCCACCGCCGCCTGTAGATCCTCTTGAGGAGGCTCTTAAGGAGGGCATAAGGCGTAAGGAACTGGACAATCGTAACTTTCGTCGTGGCGGTCATGATCGAAAAGAAAGGTAACTGTTTTGGAAAAATTCAGGAAACTCACTAGTATCGTCGCTCCACTTGATAGAGCGAATGTTGATACTGATCAAATCATACCGAAGCAGTTTCTCAAGAGGATTGAAAGAACCGGGTTCGGAGAGTTTGCATTTTTCGATTGGCGATATCTTGAAGATGGCGTGCTTAATCCTGATTTTATATTGAATGAAGATCGTTACCGGGGTGCAAATATTCTCGCAGGTGGTCGTAATTTCGGCTCGGGTTCCTCACGTGAACATGCTCCGTGGGCACTAATGGAAATGGGATACAAAGCAATTATTTCGACTAGTTTTGCTGATATTTTCCGCAACAACTGTATGCAAAATGGGCTTTTACCAGTGATTTTAGAAGAAGCTGAAGTTGACACAATTATGGCGCGGGCACTTCGTGGTACTGGGTATAAGGTGACAGTTGACTTGGCATCACAGACGGTCAAAGATGATCTGGGACTTAATGCTAATTTTGATATAGATCCGTTTCGAAAGAACTCTCTAATGGCGGGTCTTGATGACGTGGGTGTCACTATGGAATTTAGCAAAGAAATTGACTTGTACGAGGGAAGACAAACTAAACGGTGGTAGTCAACTTTCACATATAAATACGTTTTACAATTTTTTGTGGTGAGAGTGGCTTCGCGCTGTTAGACTTCACGAGATGTTTTTAAGAAAATCTCTTTGGTATAAGAGAAAGCAGGGCTTTTAAATGGATTTACGGATCGCAGTTCTTGGCGGAGATGGTATTGGTCCAGAAGTAACAGCAGAATCAGTTAAGGTTCTTGACGCTGTAGGGCGTCGTTTTGGACACGAATTTACTTATATAACTGGACCAGTTGGTGGTACGGCTATAGACATGACCGGCTCGGCACTTCCTGATGACACCATGAATATTGTTTTAGGATCTGATGCAGTTATTTTTGGGGCTGTTGGTGGTCCAAAATGGGATGATCCAAAAGCTAAAGTGCGACCGGAAGATGGCATCTTGGCCCTCAGAAAAGGTCTTGGGCTGTTTGCAAATTTGAGGCCTTGCAAAGTTTATGAACAATTGATTGACACTTCTCCGATTCGCCCAGAAAGACTTGTTGATGTTGATTTCATCATAGTTCGTGAATTAACTGGTGGTTTGTATTTCGGCAAGCCGAAACGTCGGTGGGAAAATTCTAGGGGACGGCGGGCTGTAGATACGCTTGCTTATTCCGAAAAAGAGATCGAGAGAGTTGTTCGCATTGGATTTGAGTTGGCCCGTGACCGTAAGAAACGACTTCACTCGCTGGATAAGATGAATGTGATGGAATCATCTAGGCTTTGGCGCGAGGTAGCGACCGAAGTTGGTATTGAGTATCCGGATGTCGAATTAATACATATGTTGGCAGATAACGCCGCTATGCAAATAATCACCCAGCCATCTATATTCGACGTGATCGTCGCTGAGAATTTATTTGGAGATATCCTTTCCGATGAATCTGCTGTGATCAGTGGATCTTTGGGAATGTTACCCTCAGCTTCGATTTCGTCTTTGCCACCGAAAAATGGCCGCCGTCGCAGGGGCGGTAAACCAGCTTTGTACGAACCAATCCATGGCTCTGCGCCTGATATTGCCGGTAAATCCCTTGCGAACCCAATGGCTTCAATTCTCAGCTCCGCAATGCTTCTACGATTTTCGGCTGGACTCAATACTGAGGCTGATGCAATCGAAAAAGCAGTTGATTCGCTGCTATCTGAGGGCTACAGGACTCTCGATATTTCAGTTGGTAATGATCGACCTCTCACGACTACTCAAGTGGGCGATATGATTGCAGGCTTAGTATCAGGTTAGATTGTTTGTTCGGATTTCTTTTAGCTTGATTTGATTCGAACAGGTTAACGATTCTTATTATTGGGAATCAGGGTCCTTACCTGAGAAGTCTTCTTCTGGATCAATTTCATGCCCAGCCAGCCAATCTGGATCGAGATTGATTCCTAAACCTGGACGATCAGAAACGTAAAGATCGCCATTTTTTATCTCTAGTGGATGATCGATCATTACGTTATAGCTTGTTAAGTCGTAGCGGCTGGTTTCTAGCTTGTAAAAATTGGGTACGGTCAGCATCACCTGCGCGCCCGATATAACGTTTATTGGACCCGAGGCGTCGTGTGGAGAAATTGGTACGTAATAAGCTTCTGCCATTGTGGCTATCTTTTTTAGTTCCGTCACTCCTCCGGTCCAGGTTATGTCCGGCATGATGTAATCAGCTAGATTGTTTTCAAAAATTGGAACGAACTCCCACCTTGTGTGAAGTCTTTCACCGACAGATATAAGTGGTGAAATTTGCTCTTTAACCTGCTTCAATGCTTTCCAACTCTCAGTTGGGACGGGCTCTTCGAACCAGAAAATATCCCATTCAGCCATTTGGTTTGCAAGCCTAGTAGCTGTAGGCACGTTGTACATTCCGTGAGCATCGATAAGAATTTCTATATCGGCTCCTGCTGTTTCTCGCGCTGCCGCTAAAATATCCATTGCCATCGCTTCGGCTTCGGGGCTGATTTCACCATCAAGGAAACTTGCATTCCCAACGTGAAGATTGGGCATCATGGGATCCATTTTGAAGGCCCGATGTCCAGAGTCGACGATATCTTTTACAGGCTGGATAATCTCGTCTGGAGTTTTAGCTTGAGGTGGATGAGTGTACAAAGCGATACGGTCACGTACAGCGCCTCCGAGTAACTTGTAAATCGGTTGATTAAGTGCTTTGCCACGAATATCCCAAAGGGCAATATCTATACCACTGATTGCAGCCGTTGTAGCTCCTCGAGTTCCAACGTATGTCATACCTCTAAAGATTTTTGACCAGATTCGTTCTATATCTTCAGGATTTTCGCCGATGATCCATTTGCCAATTTGATCAACAAATGCCGATATCGCCCTGTTGGCTACTGGACCAGGATAAGTGGTTATTTCTCCCCATCCAGTGATTCCTTCGTCGGTATCGACCTGAATAAACACGAATGTTCTCGATCCGGTATTTTTGTTATCAGGACTTGGATTATCGTTCCATGGAGCTCGAACTATCCACGATCTGGCATTAGTTATCTTCAATGTTGAGTTCCTATATCTATCTTGGGTGATTGGGGTTAGTTCAATACAGTTCTGATTATCTGCTGGTTTTGCTGTTGGTCAACCTTAACTTGCACGTAAGTATGTTGGGTTCCAAGGAAGTTTGTTAGTCTGCAACACTGTAAGCGATAGATTGAAAATATACAGAGGTGCTATGACAAACCAGATAACGGGGTCCGACCTTAAAGCTGCTCTTCCAGATGTTGAATCCGAACAAAAACTTAGCGGAATTGTTTCTGAAGTTACCATTTATCGCGATAGGTGGGGTATACCTCATATAGCGGCTGATAATGAATCAGATCTTTTTTTTGCACAGGGTTTTGCTACTGCTCAGGATCGATTATTTCAGATGGATCATGACAGGATGAGATGTCTTGGTAGGT
>CAJWJL010000050.1:0-12829 GCA_913042135.1 uncultured Chloroflexota bacterium
GGTGTTATCAGCGATTCCTTACTTATGAGAATGAAGGATGATCAGTTCGAACACACCATGGGCGTCAATATGTATGGCACCTACTATTGCACCCATAAAGTGATCACCGGCATGATCAAGGGCCGGTGGGGTCGAATCGTGAATGTTTCTTCGGTGGTGGGTATGAGAGGTAACATAGGCCAGTCCAACTACTCGGCTTCGAAAGCAGCTGTACTCGGCTTCACTCAATCGATCGCAAAAGAAGTTGCTACTAGAGGAATAACTGTGAATGTCGTCGCTCCTGGATACATCACAACTGCAACTTCAGCGGATATTTCTGACAAGCAGCGAGATACAGTTATGACATGGATCCCCCAAGGACGGTTTGGGGAACCAGACGAAGTAGCACCTACAATAGTGTTTCTGACAACTGATGAAGCTCAGTACATCACAGGCGATATCATTCGCGTCGATGGCGGAATGGCAATTTAATCCTCAAACTTAATGCAAACCGAACACTGCTACTATTTAATCGAGCAACGCCTCGAATTAAACACGGATCAAATCCTTGACAATTAGCCAAAATCTTTCGGGGAAAATAGCATTGGTAACCGGCGGTTCCCGCGGAATCGGCAAATCCATCGCTTCGGAGTTAGGTCGTCGTGGAGCGACGGTGATTATTAATTACCTCAAAAATCATGAAGCCGCTAAAACTACAGTCGAGGAACTAAAGCTACAGGGTATTAAAACAACCCGTATAAAGGCCCACGTTGGAGAAGAAGCTGCAATTGATTCATTGGTCAGTAAAATCGAAAAACAATTTGGTCAGCTAGATATCTTGGTTAATAATGCCGCTTCAGGCGTTATGCGCCCAACTACTGAACTTTCGGTGAAGCACTGGGATTGGACCATGAATATAAACGCGCGTGGTCCTTGGATGCTTTCTGTAGCAGCATCTAGGCTAATGCCAGATGGCGGCAGGATAATCAATATCTCAAGTCCTGGATCAACTTGGGTATTACCAGCCTATTTCGCAGTAGGCGTATCAAAAGCAGCTATAGAGGCTGTAACTCGTTACCTAGCTGTAGAACTCGGTCCTAAGGGCATTGCTGTGAACACCGTTTCTCCAGGGTTCGTAATGACAGAAGCTCTGAATGCATTCCCCGATCAACTCGGAATAAGAGATATTGCATCTCGCCCAACCCCTGCAGGGAGAACAATCACCCCTGAAGACGTCTCGAACGTTGTCGCTATGCTATGCAGTTCTGACGCAGAAATGATCCGAGGGCAAGTAATCGTCGTCGATGGTGGAGAAACTTTACGACACGAATAATCCGATTAACGAACCACCGCTGAGATACCTTGGGAGTCCACCACTGACGCTGTTTTACAGAATGCTTTTCGGACTAACGCGAGACTCAAGTAACGTCCATCAAGGCTAGCCAATGAAGAAGGACTCGTCACAAAACCCGCCAATTTAGATCCTGAAGTGAGCTTGGCGCCTTTTGCGAGCGGTGACTTCGATTCTAGTACTTTAACACTACGTTGTACCTTGTCATAGGTATCAAGCCGGGCGATCACTTCTTGACCGACATAACAACCTTTATCGAAATCTATAAGAGAGTAAAGCCCTGCTTCTATAGGATTGGCATGGTCACCGTATTCACAATCCCAACCGGGTATTTCATGCAATATTCGAAATAACTCAAAATTATCCGAATTGGTCTCGACTGCACCAGCTGATAGCAATGCCGACACTAAGCCCACCTCAGACGAGCGAATTACAACATCTACCCAGGTAACACCACGTGAGGTATCTGAAGAAAACGTCACTTCTGAACCGTGATAATCCATGTTTAGCACTTTGTCAGAATCAATGTTGATCCCTAATCCTGACGCCACAACTTCACGGGTTTTTGGACCAATTAATGAAACCCTAGCGTAGGATTCGGAAAGATCTTTTAGCTCAGAATCTTCAGCGATTGTAAAATAATCTATTGCGGAGATCGTCCTCGTTGGATCCTTTGAGTCCGAAATCAGAAGCAATGTATTTTCAGAAACGTGTGCAACGAGAAATACGTCTATAACTCGACCCCGATTCGAAGTTAGTACAGTCCGACGAGCTGTACCTGGGGTAACAGTCAACAATTCTTTGGTCGTGAGCCGATGAAGAAGATCTAGGGCATCTCTGCCCACCATCTTGATAATCGTCGGTTTAACCCAACGAACTATCGCACACCCTTTTTCAAAAGCGTTTAACTGATTGTGATTTCCATCAAACATAGATGATTGGACACTGCATACAAAGAATCAATCGGCAACTCAAACCGCTTACTGAAAGGATTGACCGAAATTAAACCGAAAAAGAGGTGCCACACCCGCAAGTTTTAGCAGCATTAGGATTGGCAAATTCAAATCCCTTGCCATTCAACCCATCTGAAAAATCCAACACAGTACCGGCAAGAAACACGAATGCCTTTTTGGGGACGTAAACTTCAACCCCGTGATGTTCTATCAACTTATCATCAGCTTCGGGGCCATCCACGATTTCCAACACATACGTCAACCCCGAACAACCACCACCCTTGACTGCAACCTTAAGGCCAAATTTCACCATGCCTTTATCAGCAGCGAACTGCCTTACTTTGCTGGCTGCTTTTTCGGTAATCTGAATCGTATTGATTGGTACAGAATGTTGCGGCGACATTGTCGTCATGAATTCTTCACCTGCTGTGCTATTTAACTATTCCCACTCTATTCTCGCGTGTATCGGACTTTCACGCAAAAATTTTGCCATAAATTTTGTCTATAAAACACTGATTTAAGAAATTACGAACTACAATCAATAAGGCAAACTAAAATTAACTTCGCGTACATTCATGCTAGAACATACATATGACTGAAAGCTTTCTGGCCCCAAAAATTGTCATTATCAACACCCGTGCGGCTAATGTGCACAGCGTTGATAAGGCTCTACGAAAAGTTGGAGCAAATCCAGTCATCACATCGGATCCAGAAGAACTGGCATCAGCCGATGCAGCTGTTTTACCGGGCGTAGGAGCGAGTGACGCAGTGATGACAGCATTGAATTCACTCGGATTAACTGACCCAGTGAAACAGTTCGCTGCTTCAGGAAGACCACTCCTATGCATTTGCATCGGTCTACAGGTTTTGTTTAACAGCTCTGAAGAAGGTGACTTACCAGGCCTCGGTCTCGTCCAGGGAAGCGTCAAACTCATTCCATCAGGAATGAAAGACAAACTTGGAAACAAGATGAAAGTTCCCCACATCGGATGGAACGAAGTACATTTCACTGATGGCGAAACCGAAAGAAATCCTATTTTCAGAGGAATACCACAAGGTTCTCATTTCTATTTTGTTCACTCATATCGTTGTGTTCCGGATGAGCAATCAGAAGTCGCAGCCACCGCTAACTATGGAGTTGAAGTCTGTGCTGCGGTTGTCCGAAGAAATGTTATCGGAACCCAGTTCCACCCTGAAAAAAGTGGCTCCATTGGTCTCCAAATTTACAAAAATTTTTTCAACCTATCTTTATCTACGAAAAATAACGAAAATCAGCCAATGGCAAATTGAATGGATATCCTCCCCGCAATCGACCTAAGAAACGGATTATGCGTCCGGCTGATCCAAGGTGACTACGAAAAAGAAACCGTGTTTGACGATGATCCAGTCGCTGTGGCTAAAAAATGGGTCGACCAAGGTGCGCGCAGAATGCACATTGTTGACCTCGACGGAGCCAGAGATGGAGTGCGGGGTAATAAAGATGCTGTTTCAGCGATTGCGAAAGCTATCGATATCCCCATTCAACTGGGTGGTGGAATAAGAGACGCTGCTGAAGCCCGCATGATCCTAGATATGGGTGTTGACCGAGTAATTATTGGAACGGCAGCTATTGAAGCCCCGGATGAAGTTCAGGCCGCTGTTGATGATCTTGGTAGCGATCACATTATTGTCGGCATCGATGCTAAGGATGGCATAGTCCAGACTCATGGTTGGATGGAACAAACGAAAGAGTCCGCTATCAATCTCGCAAACCAAATGGTCAATCGTGGAGTTCGGAGATTTATCTACACGGACACCAACAGAGACGGCACAATGGGGCATCCAAATTTTGCTGCAATTACCGAACTAAAGAACAACCTGCGATATCCTATTATTGTCGCTGGTGGAATAGCTTCCGTGGAAGATCTAGTCCATCTGTCAAAGATAGGTGTAGAAGGTGCCATTTCGGGCATGGCAATTTACTCTGGTGCGCTAGATTTAAGGCATGCCATAAAAACAATTGATTCCATGAAACTAAATGGCAAATGAAGCGGTACAGATGAAATGTTCGAACGGAATAGAAACGAATGCCAACAAAAACTTCGGTAAGTAAAGTGAATGCTCTGCTAAACCCGACTCTTGAGGAAACGTACGATCCACAATCAATGATCGCATTGGTTCCCATACATGCCGATCACAAGGTTGCCGATATCGGCTCTGGTCCCGGCTGGCTATCAATTCCCATAGCGAAATATCTATACATGGGGACCTGTTACGCCATTGACGTACAAAAAGAAATGTTGGAGCACGTCGAGGCCCAAGGAAAAGCTGCCAGACTCGGCAACATTCAAACACTGGTCTCGCAAGAAAATAGCGTGCCAATGGATGATGAATCGCTCGATGGCGTCGTGTTTTCAAACGTATTGAACGAGGCAAATCGCCCAAAGACCTTAATCAAAGAAGGCGCTAGGCTGTTAAAAAAATCGGGTTGGATGTCAATCGTAGAGTGGCTTCCTATAAAAGGTAAACCTCAAGTCGGACCTGCGGCTTCAAAACGATTAGCCCAAGAGAATTTGAGAAAAGCCGTGGAAGCTCTTGGCTTCACCACTCTTACCTCTCGCCAACTGACTCCTCACAGATACATCATCGTCGCCCGTAAGTAGACCGGAGATTCAGCGATGTTGACGCGCCGTGTCATTCCATGCCTAGACGTCGATGCTGGCCGCGTAGTGAAAGGCGTCAGTTTTGTCGATATTCGAGATGCAGGCGATCCTTCTGCACTTGCAGCGTTCTATAACGCTGAAGGTGCAGATGAGTTGGTGTTTCTCGATATCACTGCGTCTTCTGACGCACGAAATATCATGGTCGAGGTAGTCGAAAAAGTTTCCTCAGAGGTTTTCATACCACTAACGGTGGGAGGCGGCATTCGTTCCATCGATAATATGAGAAAAATGCTTGAAGCTGGAGCTGACAAAGTTTCCATCAATACCGCCGCTGTCATAAATCCTCAATTAATTGAAGAATGTGCAAAAGAATTCGGATCGCAATGCGTAGTTTTGGCGATGGATGTGAAGCGAAACAGTGACGAAACCACAAAACGCAACAACCTCTCGGAAATAGCAGAAGGTATTTCGTGGCAGGTTTACACCCACGGTGGACGCAAGCCGACTACACTCGATGCTACCCAATGGGCAAGAAGAGCTGCCGAATGCGGAGCGGGTGAACTACTTGTTACGAGCATGGATGCCGATGGTCAAAAGACAGGCTATGATAATGATCTCCTATCATCAATTTCAGGCTCCGTGACTGTTCCCGTAATAGCTAGCGGAGGCGCTGGTGCTTTAGAGCATTTCTACGACGCGCTGGTATACGGTAAATCGGACGCTGTTTTAGCTGCGTCTCTGTTTCATTTCGGGGAACTTAGAGTTTCAGAAGTAAAGTCTTATCTTTCAGATCGTGGCATTCCAGTACGAAAGGTCGAGTAATTGGCAGTTACTTTGAGATCAGGAACACCCAATTTACCGCAAGCAATCGCATTCGACTGCTACCGAACATTGTTCGATAACTCCCATGATGACTGGAAGACCACATTTGGTGAAATCATCAAAACCCAAGATCTTCCACTCACTGCGGAAGAATTCTGGAATCGGTGGAGAAAGTACGAAGTTAACTTCCGTAATATTCGAACTGATCTAGGAAGACCATTTAACAGCCCACCCTTCAAGTCTTACCGACAAGCCTGGACCGAGTGCTTTGAACAGGTATTCAAAGATATCGGTGTCGATGCAGATGCAAACGCAGCAGGTGATCGTGCGGCTTTACACATGACAGACAGACCAATATATCCGGAGACGTTAGAAGCTCTAGATTTATTGATAGGCAGAGTGAAACTAGGGGTTTTTTCTAACGCAGACGATGAGGGCCTTCTACCACTACTTGCAAGTGAAGGACTCAAGTTTGACTTTGTCGCCAGTTCACAATCTGCACAAGTATATAAGCCAGCACTAGCTGCATTTCATCACCTGTATGCTGGTCTTAAAACTGACGCAAACAAAACCTGGTATGTCGGCGACCAGTTGTTCGATGATGTACTTGGGGGTTATCGTTCAGGAGCAACCACAGTTTGGATAAATAGAAACGGCACAAAGATAGATCGTGAACCTGTTCCAGATATTGAAATCACCGATCTACGAGAACTGTCCGCGATACTCGAACATATCGGTGGGTAAGTCGAACCCTGTTGGTCTAACCTACCACCAGCCTATCCCAAATCAATTGACACATGAGGAAATCCGAAAATGATTCAGCTAGATGACCGAGGGCTGTTACCGGCGATTGTCCAAGATGCAGTCTCAGATCGCGTTTTGATGCATGCATACATGAATGCTGAAGCGTTGAAGCGCACACTGGCAGGTCCAGACGCATGGTTTTACTCACGCAGCCGACAAAAATTGTGGCACAAAGGCGAAACTTCTGGGAATTTCCTCAAAGTCGTGCAAGTTGAACACGATTGCGATAGCGATACCATTCTAGTGAAGGTAAATCCATCAGGTTCTGCATGTCACACTGGATCAAAATCCTGCTTCGACTCCGGTGTAATGAATAAGGACTCCCTGAATGTTGAGGATATATCCAATAACCTTGGTCCTGGGATCCTGACTGAGTTAATTGATGTAATCAAACAACGCTCCAATGACAAACCTGAAGGCTCTTACACCGTTGAGCTTCTAAAAGAAGGTACCGGCCGTGTGGCCCAAAAGATCGTAGAAGAAGCGGGAGAAACTGCGATTGCATCTGTCAATCAAACCTTAGATGATGTAGCTAACGAGATGGGTGACTTGCTATATCACTGTATGGTACTGCTGGTTTCCCTAGGCATGCCAGCCGAGCAAATATGGGCAGTACTTGCAAAACGACGCGGCTAGGTATCAGGTGTTTTGATCTTCGAATCCGACTCTGATCCGGTCACTGTAATACCGCTGACAGGCTCAAATGGATCTGAGGACAATTGTGACGCATTATCACTGGGACTGGCGCGACGCTCATCGAGAGCCATAGCGTATTCAATAGCGACTATGGCAACCTCCATCATGTCGTTGTCTGGCTGGCGAGTGGTTAAATCCTGAAGCAAAATATTTGGGTAACTAGACACTCTAACCAACACATTGCCCTGATGGGTCCCGGCATAACGAATAAACTCGTAGCTCATCCCAGCGATAATTGGAATCAGTACGATTCTTGAAACTAACAAAACCCAAAAAGGGTCCCTCGGAAAAAACATGAACATGATGATAGACACAAGAACTACTGTCATCAAAAATGAAGTCCCACAGCGTGGATGAGCTGGTGGGAAACGCCTGACTGAGTCAATGGTTAATGGCTCACCGGCCTCATGGGCGTGAACGACCATGTGCTCGGCTCCGTGATAACCGAACACTCGTTTTATGTCGTCCATCCGACCAATTAGCCATACGTACGCGATGAACAGACCGAATCGAATACCACCCTCTACAAAATTTGCTGTGAAATTATTGGCACCAACGTTTTCAACTAATCGTGAAATGAACACTGGAATAAGAAAAAACACAACTATCCCAAGTGTTATTGAAACACTGAGCAACCCGGCCATAGCAAGCGAAGAAAACTCCTGCTCTTTTATCTCGTCTTCACCAGCAGCAGATTCATTGGCTGAAATAGTCAAAGATTTCATACCAACAATAAGAGTTTCGAGAAGAACCAGCACCCCTCTGAGAAACGCTATCTTACGAAGTGACGAGTTGGCCCAGCTTTCAAGAGGGACAGAACGACGAACAATCAATCCATCCGGCCGTCGCACCGCCAAAGCAGCGCGGCTTTGCCCCCGGATCATCACACCCTCGATTACCGCCTGACCGCCATATAGAACTGGAGGTTTTGCCAAAAACTATTTAGCTCTTATCCGCAGAACCGCCAAGATTGTATCGACGCATCATGCGCTCAACACGACCTTCAGTGTCGACGATTCGCTGTTCACCAGTCCAAAAAGGATGGCATTTGCTGCAGATTTCGGTTCGCAGGCTTTCTCGTGTGGAACCGACTTCCCAAGAATTCCCACAAGCACAATTCACTGTGGCGCTTTTGTGATATGTCGGATGTATGTTGGCTTTCATATTTTTGTTACCTGGCTAAGAAACAGATGGATCGACGTTAACTCGCTTCGCATCTTTGCGAGCGTAATCGAATCTAACCACCCCATCGATTAGTGAGTAAATGGTGTGGTCCCGACCGATACCTACATTGTCTCCAGTGTGGAATTTTGTGCCACGTTGTCGAACAATGATAGACCCCGCTATCACCTGTTCGCCAGCAAATGTCTTAACGCCCAGTCGCTTGCCTGCACTATCTCGACCGTTTCGAGAAGTCCCGCCACCTTTTTTATGTGCCATATAAAAATTCCAATTCTCTAGGAGAATACTAACGAGAACTATTTTACTGAAATTGACTTGATAGTAACTGAAGTAAAGGGTTGACGATGGCCACGTTTCACACGCTGACGCGTCTTGTTCTTGTATCGCAGGGCTATGACCTTATCTGCCTTGCCATGTTCTGCGATCTGACCGACAACCTTTGCACCCTGAACAGCGGGAGCGCCAATCGTGAGTTTTCCACTTATTGATGTCATCAACACACGATCAAATATGAAATCTGATCCTATTTCACCATCCAGCGTTTCCACAGATACCGTATCGCCTTCGCGAACTCGGTACTGCTTGCCGCCTGTGTTGATAATTGCGTAATCTATGGTCATTAGTTTTTCATCCGTTCGCTACCCAACCTTACTATTCTAATAATGTGTAACACGCAGGGTCAATTTCATTTTTAGCGAATTTAGCTCACCATTCACCGTTAATGTACATTCTTCTCTCTAAGCACTAAGTGAAGAACCGCTTCGTGAACATCTACTCGATACGGTATGAGGGAACGAGTAATCCATCTCTCTGAGCTGCCTGTATTTCTAGTTCTAGTCCAGAACTAGAATCTGGAAGTTTGGCCTGCACCCGGTTATTGTGCGTATTTAACAACTGTGATAGCCATGGATAAAATCCAGCCTCTCCGGAGTAATCGTTAAAAATAAATTGCCCTTGCAAATCACACCACGGAGCCAAATCAAGGTAACCATCTCTTTCCAACATAACTGATCGCTGACCAGTTAACGGTTTCGTGATCGCAGATTCATAACCTTCAATCATCGATTCAAATGAATATTGTGCAGAGATTTGCTGCTTGCCTGCGGTTATAGACGCTTTAGGTAAGTTCAATGCCTGAACAACGAATTCCGCTGCAGATGCGATATCTCCGTAAGCGACAAGATTTATGCCATCAATGTCACTGAAATTTCTAAATGCCCCAACGCGAGCGCATATAGCGGGCGTACCGTGTGCGATTGATTCAATCGGTGTCAGCCCGAAAGATTCGATAAATGATCCCAGGCAAAGCGTTACATCACCTGCAGCATAGTAATTTGAAATCTCCCCAGGGCCAATCCATCGGTGAAGCTCAACAATCTCCTGTGCATGAAAATCCCTGGACAAATCCTGTATTTGACTTACCGTATCAGCCATATCATCCAGAGCAGCGTCTGAAGGATATGCAGGCATCAACAATCTGACTTTGCGAGTAGGGATTAATTTTTGCACCTCAACTGCGGTTTGAATCGCCTCCGAAACCCCTTTATTTAGTATCGGACGATGAGGAAATAAAAGAATCAGATCATTATCTTCCCGTGACCTAAGTTCCTGCGGCAGCCGAGGTGCAGGTATCTTATCGGGGACCTGGATTCCATTTGGTACCGTCACGATCGGCTCTACAGTTTTTCGCCCTGAAATCGCTACGGCTGTTTCAATGCACCGTTTTAGATAGTCACTTGGGACTATGGTCAAATCAGCAGGCAATGTCAGAGCAGAAAGTAATGCCTCCTCATAAGTGAAATCGTGAATCGACCTAACAATTTCACAATCGTATAAAGCATGTCTCATATATATAGCATCAGCATGAAGGTATACCCTCTGGGCCCAAGAACCAGCACCAGAAAGTACCTTTGCCGTGTTCGCCAGATCGATTGGTGAGACCTGGTGAGTTGCGGGGAATGTGCCACGAAGTCGCAACTCAGGGTGAACCGGAACTCCATTTATTTCAAATTGACAAGTATGTTTTCGCGTTCGAGTACACCAAAGTTGAACGTCATGCCCCATTCGATTAAGTCCAACCGCAACATCTTTAAGGATCTTCTGAGATCCCCCAAAAATACTGTTAGGAAACAAAGGGGCTACTGAAATTGCGGCAATACGCAAAAAAAATCCTAGACCTAATGTTGCGGAAGATTCTGACTCGAAAACCCGCCAAATTGACGCTCAAGCCACACCAGTGGAGCACCATCGCCAACCATTATCGCCTCTACCTCGCCGATAAAGACCGTATGGTCTCCTGCTTTATGCCCAACTATAACGCTGCAGTCCATCGAAGCGATTGAATCCTTTATAACTGGAGACTTAGAAAGAGTGGTGATGTGTTTAGGTTCTAGGCTACCGCGAGATTTAGGTGGAATCGCAAAATGCTTCGCTATATGAGCCTGATCCACATGAAGAATACTCATCCCAAAACGCCCAGTAGTTTCAATCAACTCATGCGACTGACGTTCTTCACCAATTACTATCAACATTAAAGGAGGGTCCAATGAGACGGACGTAACACTGCTTGCAGTCATTCCGTGCACGGATCCACTCGGTTCAACCGTGGTGATCACCGTTACTCCGGTTGCAAACTTGGACCAAGCATCACGGTATAGCTGATTTATAGATTCAGCCGTCTGCAAATTGGTCTTCCTTATGAGATAGGAGGTTCTATGACGAAATTATAGACATATCTTCCACTGATGCGCAGCTTTGAATCTGTCGAATCAGCAAAGTTGGGCTGAGCAATCACCTTAAGCATGATCTAATTGTGAGGAGCTACCCACAAAAAACCAGCGCGTTCCAACATTATTTAGGTGGAAATTATCGGTTCGCCACGACAGCCACAATTAAACTGCTATACAGAAATATCTGCTAGACCTCAGAAGAAACTTCAGTGTCTAATTCGTCTTCATTGAGTGCTTCACTATCCCCACCATTTTCAAGTTTAGAAAGATCAATCTCTGTGCCAGCTTGTCGACGTTCGCCAATCACACGGATTGCCGAAATTCTGTCTCCCGATTGGGGTTTTTGTATCCAAACACCTGAAGTATTCCTGCCCGTTGAGGCTATCTCGCCTAGATTAGTGCGTATCACCTGAGCCTTTTCAGTGACTAACACCAACATACCTGTCGAGTCTTTTCGGACATCCTCGCTAACCACAGCCGAATCAGCTACATGATTATTCTTAAGTTTTTTACTCTGCGTTTTGAGCGTTATCAAACCCTTACCGCCACGCCTTTGCTGAGTATAGTGTCGTAGAAGAGAAAGCTTCCCAACACCTTTTTGCCCTACGACAAGCAAATATCCTTCATCGTCAACAACATTCATTGATACAACTGCATCCTTCACCTGAACAGCCATACCCTTCATCCCACCAGCAGCACGTTGACGAGGTCTTATTTCTGACGATTTAAACCTGATAGACATGCCCAATCTGGAAACCAATACCAAGTCTTCGTTTTCATTTGCCAGAACTGCACCAATTAGCGCGTCATCTGGCTTCAGGTTGAAACATCGAAGTCCACTACGGTTCATATTTCTAAGCAGCGGAAGGTGCATGCGTTTCACTTGCCCCTTTTTTGTCGCCATGATCAAGTAGGTATCTTCCAAGTAACTTTGCACAGCGACGACTGCCTGCACCTGCTCTCTCGGCTCCATATTGAAACCGAGATTCTGAACCGGGGTCCCCCGTGAATTCCTTGATTGATCAGCAGCAAGTTCGAAAACCCGAGAAGCGAACACCCGACCTCGATCCGTAAAAAACAACAAGTAATCGTGAGTATCCGCAATTTGAAGATGAGGTGTGACGTCTTCCTCTTTAGTCATTCTCTGACCACTCACACCCCGTCCGCCACGATGCTGCTTTTTATATGTGTCTAACTTAACCCGCTTGACGTAACCATTGCGACTCAATGTGATGACAACCTCATCATGAGGTTCTGTATCTTCACGCCTCCACTCACCAAGTTCTTCTGGATGAACCTCCGTGCGTCGTTCATCACCGTATTTGCGTTTGAGTTCTTGTGTTTCCTGGCGAACAACTCGCAGAACTTTTGCACTGTCTCCAAGGAGTTCCTCAAGCTCTTGGACCAAAGCTGTTAGATCTTTGTACTCGTTCTCGATTTTTTCACGTTCTAAAGCGGCCAATCGCCTTAATTGCATATCGAGAATGGCCTGAGCCTGAATCTCCGAGAGAGCAAACTCGGCCATAAGGTTGGACCGGGCTTCCTCAACATCGGCCGAACCTCTAATTAATTCGATCACTCGGTCTAAGTTATCTATAGCGACTCGAAGCCCTTCGAGCACATGAAGACGTGCCTTGGCTTTTTTCAAATCGAATTCAGCCCGACGTCGAA
>CAJWJL010000051.1:0-12818 GCA_913042135.1 uncultured Chloroflexota bacterium
CCAGCAGAATTCAGGCTTGGCAGCAAAGAACCGGCGACGACCTGAAGTTGCCTGTTATATAGCTATTTTTGACGCACTAGAAGAGGGATTTTATGTACCAGCTCGAAGGTAAGGTCGCGATAGTGACAGGGGCAGGAGGCAAGCAGGGTATCGGGCGTAGCATAGCTGCTCGACTTGCTAGCGAAGGAGCGTCGGTCGCAGTTTGTGATCTCAACGATGTCGGTACTTCTGATTGGGCTGGTCTCTCTGCAGTTGTGGACGAAATTAAGCGCAAGGGTGTTCGATCCGTCGGATTGATTGGGAGCGTTTCAAATTCGGAGGATGTAGCATCATTGGTGGAAGGGACACTTTTAGAATTCGGTAAGATCGACATCCTGGTCAATAATGCTGGCGCCCCAGCAGGACCAGACAGGGTCCCAGTAGTTGATCTTGAAGAGGATGTCTGGGATCAGGTCCTCAGTGTTAACCTCAAGGGTACTTTTCTGATGTCGCAAGCGGTTTCACGCCATATGATTCAACGTGGCGGTGGCGGGAAGATCATTAATATGTCGTCGGTTTCAGGAAAGAAGGGTGCAGCTAGATTTGCAGCTTACTGCTCGTCGAAATTTGGCGTTATTGGTTTCACGCAATCGCTTGCTTTGGAAATGGCAGAGCATAACGTCACCGTTAACGCCATCTGTCCGAGCCTTATAGAGACGGAAAGAGTTTACGGTATGGCTTCCGCCTTGAAACCTGATCCTAAAATCTCCACAGAAGAATGGCGCGACGTGATGGTGGATAGAGCTGGTTCGACCAATCCGTTGGGTCGGATTGGACAAGCACAAGACGTAGCCGACGTAGCAGCATTTTTAGCTTCATCACAGGCTGATTACCTGACGGGATTAGCAATCAATGTTGCCGGCGGATCGCATATGGACTAGAAAAGCTTAGTACAGAATTCTCTGTTCGCTTATGTCTGAGCCTCCCACCGATCGGGTCAGGCTGCCACCAAGGAATTCTTTAATTTCCAGTTCTGCAAATGCATTCACCGCCTGATAGAAAGTTGGTAGATCTTCCCATCGGGCTGGAGTCCAGCTCAATGAACCATCGCCTACGAGATCTTCCTGAACTACAGCATTGGATTTGCCGGTTGGTGTGATTACCGCGTATTGAGAATCAGCCGTGCCCCACTCACCAGTTCTAGGCATGTATTTGTAGTGAAGTTGGCCGTCTATTTCCGCAGGGAGAGAGGGCTCGGTTCGCTGCTTGAGGTTCGACACGTTAATGTCCAGGAATTTGAATCCCAACCACGATGCTTGGGACGAAGCAGAGTCGTGTAACACGCTTATTTCGGGAAGTTCACAGTATATTTTTGAGAATCCAAGTTCTTCCCGCCCGGTGATGATAGGATCTGCGAGATTCTCCCAGAGCACTGTTAGGAATGGCCCGACGGCGGTTTCTTTATCGCCGGTGAATTTTGCTGGAATTGTCACTCCAAGAACGTTGTATCCTCTTCCAGCTAACCACTCTATTTCCTTCATATAGACACCGAACACGGTTACGACAGGATCACCATGTAGTTTGAAACCGGGAGGCAGTAATGCTTCTAGTTGTTTTCCGTTAGATAAGAAAGAAACTTGAATTGCAGTTGACTTGGGGTTGTCTTTGCACAGAAACGTACGTCCTTCTGGACCGCGCCTTGGACCGGTAGATGGACCGAAGTGAGTCGGCATTCTGTACATTTGATCAGGTTTGAACGTGTAGGACATTATTTTTTCCTTTATTTGTAGTTTTCATAGGTGTTGACGCTAAAAGACTGCAATTTGACTTAACGCTATTTCGACCAGACTTGCCCGAAAAGGCTTAACCAGTTCTCGCCAAGTACTTTCTTTGTGTCTGATTCGGAGTAATTTCTGTTCAATAGGCCTTCCGCAACTTTTACCCAATCGGACGGGTCCGCAAAGCCTCTAAGGTGTTGGTATGGTTCTGGTGTGTAAGGTATGTCAGTGGCTGGAATCTTACCTTGCGACATGAAAAGCCATTCGAAGAATGATCGTGGCTGTTCCATACAGAAATCAGTGCCTATCGCGACATGGTCGGGGCCTACCATCTGCACAAGATAATCGATGGCATCGAGATATTCTTCAAGGTCGGTGTCGAAACCTCGTTCGAAGAACATGGGGAATGCGTTGGCACCTATCACGCCACCTCGTTCCGCCAATAACCTGATCGCTTCGTCGGTTTTATTACGCGGATGATCAATTTGTGATCTAGCGTTGGCGTGCGTTATGGCGACCGGTCCATCTGAATTTTCTATGGTATCCATCGTGGTGCGGTCTCCCACATGTGAGAGATCCATCAGTATTCCCAGTCTGTTCATTTCTTTTACTGCGGCCAAGCCAAATCTGCTTAATCCGTCATCAACTCGTTCGTAGCATCCGTTACCTAATAGATTTCGCTCGTTATAGGTAATCTGTATGATCCTGACTCCAAGTTCGTGGAAAAGTCTCAACCTATTTAGGTCATTACCAATCGGCGCAGCGTTTTGCCAACCGAAAATGATACCGGTTCGATTTTCCAATTTTGCGGAAAGGATGTCGTCTACTGTTTTCACCGGTCGTATCAACTCTTTAAATTCATCGAACCACTTTAAATATTGGGTAATCGTTTTGAGGGTAGATTCATAATCGTCCCAAATGGCTATTGTTGCATTGACCGCTGTCACCCCTCCATCGCGCAAGGTGCGATATACGTTTTCGCTGCCCCATACACTGGTGTCCAGGCCGTCGATGACTCTTGATTCGGCGAATATTTCTTTATGGTTTGTCATTACTTGTACTCGTAGTCTTCAAGGATGTTGTTTAAAAGGCTTTGCGGCCCAGCTGCCATCAACCCGGCGTCTACCGGTAGCAAAACACCTGTTATCCATCTGGCCTCGTCACTTGCTAAAAAAGTAGCCGCCATGGCGATATCTTCTGCGCGTCCTTCGGTTCCAAGAGGGGCTAACTTGCGTCGAATCTCTCTCTTGCGATCTTCCACTGCTTCGGTCATCGACGAGTACAACATTCCCGGGGCGATGCAGTTAACACGGATATTTTCTCGTCCGTGATGAACTGCCATCGCTCTTGTAACCGAAATCATTCCGCCCTTGGCAGCCGCGTAAGGAATATTGCGGGTCATCGCTGCCCGAATCCCGTCTACAGAGGAGATGTTGATGATGGACCCGCCACCGTTTCTGGCCATTTCTGGAACTGCGTATTTCGAGATAAAAACCATGCTTTTCAGGTCGACATCTAGAACGCGGTACCAGAAATCTTCGGAGATTTCAGTCACCGTTCCGGGGCCTCCGATGGCGACACTGTTCATCAAGATGTCGAGTTTTCCATATCGTGTTACAGCCGTTTTGACGAGTTCCTTACATACTGATTCTTCGGCTACGTCTCCAATGAAAATTGAAGCCTTTCCGCCCGCGTCATGAATCGCCTTTTCAGTGATTTTTGCAGCCGATTCATTCATATCTACAATGAGCACGCTTGCACCGTGGGATGCGAAGAGTTTGGCCGTTGCCATACCTACCCCGGTTACATTTGATGACCGAGTGCCGGATCCGGTTACGATTGCGACCTTGTGGGCTAAACGATCCATGTGCGGTCTCCAAAAACAATATATGAAATTTGCAGTTGCAATTAGTCTTATGCCTCAACCTTATCGTTCAACACTTTGACTACAAGGCGATACCAGTGGATAATCCGCCCGGCGGATTGTGGCACATTGTGTCTGCAATGCAAGTGTGAAAGATGCATTAGCACAGTCCTGTTGCCGTGTATCAATACGTTCCATAAGTTACCAGTGATTAGGGGATCTAGCACATAATGAAAGCGGCTGTTATCCGGGGTACTCAACAGATTCAAGTGGAAGATGTACCAACACCTGAACCTGGTCCGAATCAGGTTTTGGTCAAGATCAAGTACTCTGCAATATGCGGGTCGGACGTTCACAGATTTCAGTACGGAATGATGAATTCTGGTTCGATAATGGGCCATGAGTATATTGGTGAGGTTGTTCAGTTGGGTGCAGATGTGACGTTGCTCAATGACGGAGACAGGGTTGTGAGTGGAGGGGGAGAGCCTCCTGAGGGGATATCTGCTCGGGCAGCCGGGGATAGGTATAGTGCCCGTACGATGGGTCTTAAAACTCCGCCTCAGGGCGGATTTGCCGAGTACATCGTGTTGGACGAATGGCGACCACTTAAGATTCCAAACAACGTGAGCGATGAGCTTGCTGTTTTGGCCGAGCCGGCCGCTATAGCGGTGCACGCGGTTCGCAGGTCGAAATTTAGTATCGGTGATAGCGTCGTTGTAATGGGTGCCGGCCCAATAGGTCTACTGATAATGCAAGTGCTGAACGCAGGTGGAGCAGGGGCGGTATATGTTTCCGAACCAGCGACGGCGCGGGCTGAGGCCGCACGTGTGCTTGGAGCCACGGTTGTGATGAATCCGACTGAAGAGGATGTGGTTTCGAAAGTTCTTGAGATTTCAGGCGGACCTGGCGTACCTGTTGCATTCGACGCAGCAGCGGCTCGACCTACACTCCAACAAGGTCTGGAGATGGTGTGCCGAGGTGGCCAGGTGCTGGTGGTGTCAATGGCTTGGGAAGACGTGGATCTTTTGACCGTCGAGTGGATTGGTCGGGAGGTGGAAATGAAGGCATCCTATGGATCTCAACCGATTGATTGGCGAACGGTCTTGAAATTAATGGAGCGGGGTCTATTGTCCAAGCAGGCAATGGTGACTGATGAAAGCTTCATTGGTTTCGATGAGATGCAATCGTCGATGGAGCGGCTGATGAAACCTGAAGAGCACGTCCAATTAGTGCTGGTCCCATAGGCATTGTTGTAAATATACGCTCGACGAATTTCACCTAGAGCGAGTAGTATGCCCAGACTCGTTATTATTGACTGAGTTATGGGTTCGATATACCGCCTCTTTGACTCGCTTGGAGCACACCTAAATGGCATCTCGCTCTTTTACCGGAAATCCATCACAAATAATTATTGAACAACTGGTGGCTTCTGGAGTTCGCCATCTGTTCTATAATCCCGGATCCCGTGAAGCCCGTTTTTTCGACACCCTTCACAGTCGTCCTGAAATCAGCGGAGTCATCGGTCTTCACGAAGGTACTGTCACTGCGATGGCCGGAGGATTTGCGCAGGTAAATTCTGATCCAGCCGTCATGTCAGTTCACCTAGGGGCAGGACTAGCGCAGAGCCTTGGACAGATGATTAATGTTTGGGCTGCAAGCCTTCCAGTGGTGATGATTACATTTGTGGGTGATACCGGTAGCTATGCGGATCGCATTACACTTGACCTTGGACATGATGTTGGACCGACATCTATCGGTGCACCTTTCATGAAAGCCAATTGGACGGTAATTGATCCCGGGGGTCTTGCGACTGCAGTAGACCGCGCACTCAAGGTTGCTATGACTCCACCAATCGGACCTGTTCACATTGCCGCGTACGACAGGATTTTAGGGGCCGAGCACATAACAACTTCGATTATAGAAGGACCGCCGGCTCGCCCACGCGCGGGGTACCCCGACGACCGTGACGTTGAGGAAATTGCCAGAACACTCCATGAAGCCAAACGACCTTTGATTTATGTCGGTGATGGGGTTAATAAGAGTGGAGCAGAAAGTCAGTTGGCTGCCATTGCTGATCATTTTGGTAGTAACGTTGCTTCAATGTGGGGTGATCTTAGAGGTGTATCAGCAGCACACCCGCTCCACTGTGGGTATTTCCGTGGACCCGTTGTAGATCTAGAACCTGATGCCATCTTAGCGATTGGTGTACGTCACGGAGCTAGCGGGAATCCAGCCGACTTTGACCTGTTCAAAACTGCTAAAAAAATTGTTGCAGTGGGTCCTGATGTTGAGATATTTGAAAACATTCCCGGATTAGATTTAGCGGTTATGGCTGACGAGTACCGCGTGATAGAAAAATTGGCTTTACTGGCGAATTCTGAATATGAAGCAAAAGCTTATGATGAAAGGCGTCAAACGGCTCATAAAGCTGCGGAAAAATTTAGAAACGACAGAAGAGTAGGGTTGCAGTCACCAAGCGAAATCCCCGGGCATGTTCGACCGATAGCTCTTTTAGATGCTGTAGATAGTGGTCTCGAAAAACTCGGCGGTGGCATCATTACGACAGAACAGTTCGCTGTCCCACTTGAGGATGTTCTTGCAAAGCCGAACGGTGGTTCTAATACGTATATACGACCGGCTGGAGGCTCCGAAGGTTACGGAATGGGGGCCCCGCTGGGCGCCAAACTGGCGGCTCCTGATACGCCGGTAGTCGGCATGGTTGGAGATGGATCTGTGTATTATTCCGACTCCGCTTTTTGGAGTGCAGCTCATCATCAAATTCCCGTTTTATATGTTGTTCCTAATAACAGTGCGTATGGAATTGTTGCCGGTGCTTTTGCTGGAGCGGACGGTGTCATGAAAGACACAGGAGAATACGCTGGAGTGGTACTGGATGGGATTGATATCGTTCAACTGGCAGGCTCTTTTGGCGTAGAGGGTCGCAAGGTGGATGATGAGTCCGAGATAGATTCGGTGGTCCAAGAGGGATTGGACACGGTTGAGCGTGAGGGTCGTCCGATGGTTCTGGATGTGAAATTGCCGATCGGTGTACCGGCCGGTGGCAGGCCAGCTAAGCCAGTTAAATTTACCGATATGAACAAGTAGCTCGTGCATAAAGTTTTGTTCATAGACCCTTCACTTGTTGTGAAGTTTAATTAGAGAATATTTCCACTTGAGGCATGAATTTCGTGTCCTCCTCAAGGGGATACATTGGGCGATCACAGATGGTATGTCCCAGTGTTTTCAGATTGGCGCTCGTGGCTCCTGGAGCGTCCACATTGAAGTTCGCTTCTACCCAGTCGTCGAAGAATGCTGGTTCACAGTGAGGGGATTTGACGATAGTTGAGTGGAAGTCCTTGGGATCGAGTCCGACTTTAAAAAACAGAGCGCGATCTACCAACATAACCGTGCCTGTAGTGACTACTACGGTCAGATTACCCGACCGTAGCACTGCTGTAGGACCGATGGTTGGCTCGTACTTCCATGTTTCGCATTTCATTGTGCCGTCGGCTAGTGAAATCACAGACCAGTCGAGTTCAAGTGGAACGAATTGGTTGTCATGTATTCCGCCAATTCCCATACGGAATGTCCCGCCGACACCCAGGTTATGTGCTGTTGATGCGGCATCAGGATCCACTAGCGGGGCAAGTATCGAGTGCGGGTAACTGGTTCGAATCATCTCGGAAATGATGGCGTTACTGTCTCCCGAAGAACCAGAGCTTGGGGCGTCTGCTGCGTCTGTGAAAGCTATTGGCCCGGCCATAGATGCTCCCATTGAAACGGCTTTTTGAAGTGATACAAACTGTCCCTGCATGATGTGACGGTTTGGCCAAAAATCGTTAGCCATTTGTAACGCGCCTTGTTCCGCTAGGTCCTGGTCGTTATCGGTGAAAACGTAGGCTTGGCTGCCTAATTCTGGTACGTCCGTGAAGGGGTTGCAGATAAAGAATCCCGCTGAGAGTACCGAAGGGTTTTCTTGGAGTTTTTTCGCGTAGCGGATTTGTGCTCCAAAAGCTCCCGTTTCGGTGATTAGTTCATTACCACGGACTATGGCTGGGACTCTTACTCGTGCGGCTACAGGTTTAACTCCCTCTTTTAGTATTCGTGTTAGAAATTTTGCAGCCCGTTGGCCGGTGTCACCGAAATCTACATGTGGATAAGTGTGAAAAGATGCCAGACCATTAATGTTTTGCAACATTTTTGCTGTCAGGATTCCGTGTAAGTCCATCGAGATCACAATCGGCACATTGTTTCCTAGGATTTTTCGTGCCTCTTCGAGCAAATAGCCTTCAGGATCGAGAAGCTCAGTTGTACCCATTGCACCATGCATTGAAAAGTACACACCATCGATTTTTCCGGCGTGTGGTTTCAATGATTCTAGAAATTCAGCGGCGATTCGTTCAAAAGCAGCGTGGCTAAGAGGACCGGCAGCTACTCCTTCTGCATCGAAAGTGAACACTAGCTTAAGGTCGTCTCCGAATGATGACCTAAGTTCTGCTATTGCTCCACCGATTTGTGAGTCGGTTCCCTCGTGGTTCGCCTGTATTTCATCGCCCCGCATATATTCGAAAAAATCGTACTCGCATGGCACGGGATTGAATGATGAGATCTCTTGTTGGCAGCCGGCGATCAGAATACGCATGGACCTTGTTTTCCTCTTTTGTTAGCTTGTTGAAAGAAAATGTATCAGTACTCAATGATGGAAAGTGGGATTTATTAGGATTGTTCGCGACGTTGGCTAAGTGTAGAGTTTCTGTCGGTTTATCGCCTCGAACACTTATGAAAGCTGTTAATAGAAATTGAAAGCCGCCAGACTCGTATCACCTGCAACATTTGAATTCATAGACCTGCCAGATCCCGTTCCGTCAGATGGGCAGGCTAAGATCAGAATAGAAGCAGTTTCTGTATGTGGTAGTGATATTCATGGAACCTTTCATGCAGATTTACCAGAGGAAAGTTACCCTATGGCTCCCGGGTTGGGTTGCCACGAGATAGCTGGCACTGTCGTTGAGTCGAAGACAGAGGAAGTTAAAGAGGGACAGCGGGCGATTGTACTGCCGACGCGTGGATCTGGTGGACTCGCTGAATACATGGTGCAGACTCCTGATCGCATACTTCCGGTTCCCGAATGGGGGCCGATCGATGAGTGGGTGATGTGCCAACATACCGGCACCGTTCTCTACTCTGTCAAGCAGATGGGCAATATCGCTGGTACCCGCGTAGCAGTTCTGGGGCAGGGCGGTATTGGACTGTCATTTACGATGCTGGCAGAAAAGCAGGGTGCGTTACAAATAATTGGAATCGACCCTGTAGAGGCTCGGCTGGAAAAAGCGCTTTCAGTAGGTGCGACCAACACGGTAAACCCGAGCAAAGACGATATGTATGAGGCGATCGAAGAACTGACAGGTGGGGAGGGCATAGACATCGTGGTTGACGCGACCGGCGATCCTGAGGGATTTGGGCAGTGCATAAAGATTGTGAAACGCTGGGGAATGTTCGTCAGTTTTAGTCTTACGGGTCAAGGCGGGAAGGTATCTTCATTCCTGCATCAGGAATTCATGTTCAAGGCGGCAAAGATTATTCCTACCCAGGTTGCTGCCACGTCGCAACCTACAAAGGACATACGTGAGACGATTGCTCTCAAAGAACGCGGTTGGATCGACCCGGGTGTGTTGAAGAGCCACAATCTAGACTTTTCTGAGGTTCAGAAGGCTTATGATATGTATGCTGGACACGAGGACGGCGTTATCAAAGTTGCACTGTCAGTCAATGGTCTGAATTAAAATCTAGTTTGGCATTCTACTAGTGCCAGGTCGTTACATCATCTACTGCTAGTCTTTTCGCTATTGCTGCTGCTGCTGCTGCTGGGTATCCGATGTATAGCGCTCCAACTATGTCCCAATCTGGCTCAGCGCCTACACTTGTTCCTACGTTCGCCAGACATGGCTTTCCGGTGCTCCATCCAACTCCTAGACCAATGGATTGTGCTGCCAGCATCAGGTTTTGGATAGCGCAGGAAGTCGCTGCGTAATTTTCTTGGGTTACTTCATCGTTTTGCCCTTGGACAGAATAAACGTACATGAATGCCGGGGCATCAAGAATTTCCTGCATGGCCGCTTTTGAGCTGGCGATGCGTCGTTCAGGGTTAGGGTTTTTGACGTTTTGGTATACCCAGTCTTTGATGATATCGGCGACTTTTTTACGCATGTCACCTTCTTTATTGAGAACGATGAATCGCCACGGTTCGGTATTCCGGTGGTTTGGTGCCCAAGTAGCTGCTTCTATGATGAGTTTCAGTGCAGATTCTGGCACGTCTTCATCGGTGAATTCTCGAATGTTACGTCTTGTTCGAATAGTATCAAGGACCAATTTTTTCTCCGTTTGCATAAGATCTTTCGGGGCTCTCTATTTCAGCTTTAGGCAAGCCTATCTTCTTGCAGTATAAGTTGTTAGCTTGAACTCATATCAAGATTCTCTGACCATTGGTCTTGTGGTGGCAACTCGACAGGATTTGCCGCCCTTGCGAGATAAAACTTATGCATTGGCTGGTATGCGTTGATTGCTTTCTTCAATTCCGTAATAGCGTCGCTAGAATAATCGACACGGGTATTTACAGGGAACTGTTCGCCAGGCGTATGTACCATCAGGCATGCGGATCTTTCATCCAGATGTTTGCCGTCAGAACCTTGCTGCCCGCCTGAATTTTTCCCTGCATACAGCGCTGCGATCAGTCGATCGCTGAGAGATGCTCCGTCGTGTAGTCCATTAAATTCTTCAGTCATTGCAACGAGTATTTGCTCGCTTTTTAGAAAATTGCCAATAGCGATGCAATCTTGCCCTTTTGAAAACCCGCTGAACGGTCTGGTTTGTGATCCTGAGTGAATTGACATTCCACCTGTTGAGGTGAGTAGTGCAATCTGCCGGTATTCAGGATGGGGGTCACGTTTCACTACCTGTTCCATAGCTTGCACAGGCGTATAGCCCTTTTTCACTAGGGTGATAATTTCTTCTCCAATATTTGGGTTTGCGGCTGCTTGGGAGGTCAAAACACTGGAGTCTGGCAGCATAAATGGGCATGTTGCGCCAACGGCAAGTGAGTAGGTGGCGATTCCAATACCAATGTTTCCTGTTTCAGGATCTCTGCCAAGAATTGTGAAAGTCATACCGGCATTTTAGATTCATAGATATGGTTTGTGTTTTGTGATTCTCTGACTATTGATCCCGATATTAAGTCCTTTGGAATATCTAAACCTGCGGCGGGAGTCGGATGCGTTGTTTTTAGGACCTGGTATTTCAATGATAAAACCCCAAAGATTACGCCATCAGGTGTTGATATTCGGGGGTAGAATTTCTGTGTATTTCTTACGTTTTAGATGGTCTAAAGTCGATCGGATCATATCCAGCAGTGTTCTTTTCTCGAAGACGCGTTCGTTATGAATTTTTTCAGATGACTGCCCTTGTGGTAGGCGTTCTGATCATGACGTCTATCCTTGCAGGCGCGCCGATGTACCTTAAGTCGATCGAGGCACTTGGATTGCAATCAGCTCTTCAGGTGCTTTCCCCGTCGAACAGGAACGTTCAAGTTTCTGTTGACAGACTTCCGCTCACCAAGCGTTCAGTCGTGTCTGCTACTGAACAAGTTGATGTGGCATTGAGAGAACTTGGAAACCTGCCAATTAGCGTTACACAGGAATCCCATACGCGATTACATTATTGGGGTTTAAAGTCCGATGCGATTATTCCCGGACCGGCTTCAGACAGTGCAATACTCCAGCGCTTTGAGGGTTTTTCGACACATGTTGATTATGTCGAAGGAGGCGCCCCATCTGAGCTTGTTACCCAAGAGGCCGCAATCACAGTTGCACAGGTAGCAGTTCCGGTAGATCGTGCGGAATTGCTGGGCGTGACCGTCGGAGATGACATATGGATTGCATCATCTACTGAAGATCCTCCTTATTTGAAACTTCAAGTTGTTGGTTTGTTTACTCCCAGAGATTTGCAGGAGGAATTCTGGTTTGGCCTTGGGCGAGAAGTTATGGACCCACCTAGTCCTTCTCTGGTTGCAAGGCCTCCGTTGCCTCTTTTTTTGTCAAAGGATGTCCTCTTTGACGTTGTGACGGGCGGCTCTGCCGCAATAGGGGCACATCGATGGCTTGTCCAGCTTGATTTTGAGGAATTGCAGACTCAAAGTCCTTCAAACATTGCTGGAAAGGTTGATTTATTAGAGCATGCTTTAAGGCGTGGCTTACCGGAATCTACGGTGATATCGGCTCTCGGCAATCCGCTTCGCTCACTTGTCAGGAGAATTAGCTTTGCTCGTATTCCTACATTGATGATGGGCGGTGTTCTGCTACTCGCTGCTGGTTACTACTCGATCATGGCTGCAGCTGGCATGGTATCTCGGAGACGGGTGGATACAGCGCGTTTGTGGGGACGCGGTACTGGCCGTCGGCAAATGGCGAATTTATTTTTCAAAGAATCGATGTTTTTGGTGCTTATTCCTGCTGGAGTAGCGCCTTTTGTTGCGGGCGCAACGATAACGGGAATTGGTTGGCTGCCATCTTATGAGTCAGTTCTTCTAGGTTCAGGAATGCCGGTTTATCTGAGTTGGCACCCTTTTGCTTGGTCTTTTGCTGGAGCGGGGGCTGTTATCGCTTATATGCAATGGTCTGTCTGGAACGGAGGAGGACGTTCGATTCCTGCAGAAAAGATGTCGATTTTCAGGGTGGACGGCAAGCCGTTTCTACAGCGTTACTATCTTGACTTTCTCTTTTTTGTATTTGGGGGATTAGTTCTTTGGGATCTTTCCAGTGAAACCTCAGTAGTCACAGACGGTGGGAGCGAGATGGCTGGGGTCAACCCTCTGCTTGTAGTTGGACCTGCAATATTTCTTGCAGTTGCAGTGATCATTTCCCTTCGAGTATTGCCTCCGATAGCTAGGCTGGTAAGCAGTGGTTTTGCCAGGCGGGGCCCTGTCTGGGTTCATCTGATATCGTCTTTGTTTGCTCGTGTTCCATTGACTTATGCATGGCCTGTTGCCATTTTGGGCATGGCCGCAGGCACTGTAATGTTTTCAGCAACCATCGCCGCGACCTTGGAACGAAGTTCTGTTGATCAATCGGGCTATGAAGTTGGAACCGACTTGCGAATTTTCCCAGTTGACTTGAGCCAAGGGCCGTTAACCGGTGTTTTGAATA
>CAJWJL010000052.1:0-12712 GCA_913042135.1 uncultured Chloroflexota bacterium
CGATTCCTGCGCCGATCCCCCGCCCTGCACCTGTAATGAATGCAACCTTACCTTGAAGTTGCGTCGCCATAGAGCTACTCATAAAACCTCATCTCCCTCAATACATAAAAACCATATCTTTGCACCGCTGTGGTATCCCTGACTGGCGAATCATAGCCCAGTACAGGCGTCACCGCTGGTAATCCAGTCGTGCGACTGTAAACTTTAGATATAGCGTGCACACCCCGTGGACGTGTTTTTTGGTCTAAGCCTATCCAACTCAGTATGGGCTTCAGGAGCAACTGATTTGGCTAAACGCACTCTTACTGGCACTAGTTTAGACACACTAGTTTCACTGGCAAAGCGACGCGGATTCGTATTCCCAAGTTCTGAGATTTACGGCGGACTATCAAGCGTGTGGGACTACGGTCCTGTTGGGGTCGAACTCAAGCGCAATGTAAAAGATGCATGGTGGAAATCAATGGTTAGAGAACGTGACGATGTCGTCGGTATGGACGCATCCATCCTAATGCACCCGGACATCTGGGTCGCGTCAGGCCACGTAGACAGTTTCTCTGACCCCTTGGTAGAGTGCGAATCATGCCACAAGAGATTCCGCCAAGACCAGCTGACAGATAATGTTTGCCCTGAGTGTGGTGGAGAATTTGGTGAACCACGTCAATTCAACTTGATGTTCAAAACTTTCATCGGCCCGGTGGAGGACGATACTTCAACGGTCTACCTGCGTCCGGAAACCGCTCAGGCGATATTCGTAAACTTCGAAAACGTTCAGACAACATCCCGAAAAAAAATACCCTTCGGAATCGCACAAATTGGCAAGTCTTTCCGTAACGAAATTACCCCCGGCAATTTTACTTTCCGCACACGAGAGTTCGAACAGATGGAATTAGAATTCTTCTGTGAGCCTGGCACAGACGAAAAGTGGTATGAGTATTGGATGAATTTTTCAATCGACTGGTTCAAGAGCCATGGTATTCGAAATGAAAAATTAACTTTACGTAAGCATGAACGAGATGAATTGCCGCATTATTCCAAAGCCTCTTCTGATGTCGAATATGAATTCCCCTGGGGCTGGGGAGAACTTGAGACAATTTCAAACCGGACCGACTTTGATCTGAAGGCCCATACCACTAAAAGCGGTAAAGACATTTCCTACTTCGATGACCAGCAGAAGAAGCGCTTCGTCCCTTACATCATCGAACCTTCAATGGGTGCCGACAGATCGGCGCTTGCATTTCTCGCAGATGCCTATGATGAAGAAGGAGAAGGAAAAGAAAAGCGTTCTGTTCTCCGATTCCATCCAGACATAGCTCCATTTCAAATAGCGGTGCTACCACTATCCAGAAACGACAAACTCGTACCTACCGCCAGACGCGTCTATGACATATTGCGTCCTCACTTCAACACTCAATACGATGATTCTCAAAGCATCGGGCGTCGGTACCGTCGGCAGGACGAAATTGGAACACCCCTGTGCGTAACAGTCGACTTTGAAACAGTCGAAGATGACGACGCAGTAACTATCCGAAATAGAGACAACATGGAGCAGATTCGAGTCGGAATCGACAGCATCGAACCAGCTATAAGGGATCAATTAAACACAATGAGAAAGGACTGCCAAGGTTAGACAAAACGAAAGTCTAAACTCCCAGTATTTCTGCTAAAACGAGCCCAAGCACGAGCGCCGCTACACATAGTGTTGTTGATCACATGGAATGATCTTGCCGATGAACCGAATTATCGATATCCCCATCAACCACAAAATTCATAAAATATCTTGGATATTACTGATTTCATGGTTGGGCATCTTGATCACCATTAGCTGCGTGAATGGTGAGGAGAAAATCGCATCACCCATATCCGGCGAAACATTTTTCCATGGAAATTTCGATCTCGATATGCACACTGGAAAACCAGTATTGATAAATTTCTGGTTTCCATCCTGTCCGCCCTGTAGAGCTGAAATGCCTGATCTCCAAATTGCCTTTGAAAAATATGGCGAAGATGTTGCATTTATCGGTATCCAGCAGATGGGCGCCGACTCAGAAAAAATGGGCATAGAATTTGTTAGAGAACTTGGGCTGACGTACCCCATGATGGCGGATTTCGGTTCAAAAGTGCAGGCTAATTATGAAGTCTTCTCCTTCCCCACCACCGTGTTTTTGCAAAAGGACCACAGCATATCCCGGGTTTGGACAGGGGTTATCGACGAGCAACAGTTGAAGCAGGAGTTAGATGCAATACTTGGAATCTAAAAACATCATCACTCACCGAAAGCTATGGGCATAATCAGCAGATGTTTGAACAAATAACGGCAGGAGACTGGATCTCGCTGATCGTACGGTGGGCCCACGCAATTAGCTCGGTCGCCTGGATCGGCGGTAGCGCCTTCTTCGCCTTCGTGGTAAGACCGGTCGAAAAAACTCATCCGGATGCCATTCGCCCCATCCTACAACCATTGAGTTCGGTTTACAGAGAACTCGTAGACATTTCTGTAATTGCAATCATCATCACAGGTCTCATCCTCATGTTCGACCGTCTAACGGGTAACGATGCCTCGCCGGCCTGGTTCATTGTGCTTGGGCTAAAACTGGCTCTGGCAATTTGGATGTTCTACCTAGTATGGCGCTTCCGACAATCAGACTTCAACCCAACAACTCAACCAACAGGACTGGGTGGCAAATTCTCGTGGCTTATCGGGTATAACGCGATGATTTTCTTGGGTGTGATCGTTTTCCTTCTAGCCTCTGTGCTACGAACATTATTCGAAAACTCAATCTCAACTTAACGGAAGCTGGCAGCCTTACCAATACTGGCGCGTTTCATCTAACTCTCCGCTACAAAATACCACTGATTCCTGAGCGATCAGATTCACCAGCCAAGTCAGATATAGTTCTACCTAGAATTGGATGCACCACCTCCGCTGCTATCTCCGCAAGCGGGACAAGCACAAACGCTCGTTCGTGTAAACGCGGATGCGGAACTGTCACGCCAGTCGCCTCGAGCACAGTGTCCCCATGTAGCAATAGGTCTAAATCCAATGTACGAGAGGCGTTTCTCTCCTCTCTAACACGACCAAGCGATGATTCGATCGCTAGTAATTCAATCACGACTTGAAGGGCATCAAGAGTGGTTTGCACTGCAGCAACCTGATTGAGGTATCGAGGCTGGTAACCATCCACCATCCACGGCTTTGTTTGATATACCGAACTAACGGAACTGATAATTCCAACCTTCCCGAGCCGATCAATCGCACCTTGGAGATTACGAGACCTGTCGCCAAGGTTACTTCCTAGCCCCACGTAAGCCGTAATCAGACCACTAGGCATGAGAGGCACCGCTTTCAAAATACCTGGCCAATGTGTCAGTCATCTTCACAACTTTTACCATTTCTAAGACATCGTGAACGCGCACAATATCAACTCCGGCTATAACAGCCCAGGCAACTGTAGCAGCTGTTCCGAACCGACGGTCCTCTACAGATTCATTGGTCACCGATCCGATGAAAGATTTTCTAGACGTGCCAATCAATACTGGCAGTTCAAACTCGGCACGAAGTCGATGAATATTCCTGAGTAAAGCAATAGACTGGTCAGCATTTTTAGCAAATCCTATGCCCGGATCGATGATGATTTTCGATTGACTGACCTTAGCCTTCTTTAAATCGTTAGCCGCTACACGAAGATCGTCAATAACTTCATTGACGACATCGTCTTTATGCCCGTTCTTACGGATGTGACTGAGAATAATTGGCACCCCCATATCTGAAATAACTCTAACCATCTGTGGGTCTTCCAGCATAGATACGTCGTTAATGAGCGCTGCTCCAGACCTCACAGCGACCCGAGCCACGCTTGCTTTGCGGGTATCGATGGATATAGGAATATTTAAACGACTAATCAGTCCGTCGATAACTGGAATCACACGAGATATCTCATCATCATCAGAAACCGGCTGCGCATCCGGGTAAATACTCGCTGGTCGGGTTGACTCACCGCCGATATCGATTATGTCGGCTCCTTCGTCCTCCATGCGTAGCGCTTGGTCTATCGCGAACTGAACATCTCCGATTACCGACAAAACTCCATCACCTGAAAAAGAATCTGGGGTGACGTTAACAACGCCCATGACATAAGTACGTTCACCCCAGATGAACTCATGAGCGCCTATATTGGAACTGGAAATAACAGTTGGTTTACTCAAAGCCGATGGACCGGACACTAACTTGACGTTCTAAGGAGACAGACCTGTATCGTAATTCCTGCAATCTGAGTTTAACACCCTTCGATGCCAAAAAATCAATAAACACCCAGTTGCCGCTCTACTTGACCTAAGTTAAAATTTACAAGGTTATATTCCATCAAAAGGAATTCCCTTGCACTTGAAGATAGACTCTTCCTAAGCAAATAACGAACCTTGAAAAATCTCTTGCTGCGCAGGCCTAAAGATCACCAACCAAACTCCATTTAACGCCACCTCTGACATGACCCAAAACTCGAAAATAGAAAAACTCGACAAGCGAAGAGAATCTGCCCATTTAGGCGGTGGAGAGAAACGTGTCGACGCACAACATGAACGTGGAAAACTAACCGCCAGAGAGCGTTTGTTGAGATTTTTAGACGATGGTAGTTTCAATGAACTCGATACTTTCGTTACTCACCGCTCAACCGATCTAGGGCTCGATAAACAGCGATTCGAAGGTGACGCAGTTGTGACTGGATACGGTCTGGTCAACGGCCGCAAGGTGTTCGTTTACGCCCAGGACTTTACGGTGCTTGGTGGCTCGCTATCACATGTGGCGGCTGAAAAAATAGCTAAAGTGATGGATCATGCAATGCGCAATGGTGCTCCAATAATCGGAATCAATGATTCTGGCGGAGCCCGTATCCAAGAAGGTATCGATTCTCTGGCCGGCTACGGTGAAATCTTCAAGCGCAACACCCTAGCCTCAGGAGTCATACCACAAATTACCATCATCGCTGGTCCAGCAGCGGGTGGAGCTGTGTACTCACCTGCCCTGACCGATTTCATTTATATGGTGGAAGGAATCGGACAGATGTATATCACCGGTCCAGATGTAGTAAAAGCAGTGACTGGCGAAGACGTATCGCACGAAGATCTCGGTGGAGCACTGACTCATTCTTCCCGAAGCGGGGTAGCGCATTTTACAGTCGAATCAGAAGAAGCCTGTTTCAGTCATGTCCGTAGTCTCCTATCGTACCTTCCAGCAAACAACGCAGAATCAGCACCGTCTATCGAACCCACAGATGCACCTGACCGAGTCGATTCATCACTCAGGAGCGTTGTACCTGACGAAGCTAATCAACCATACGACGTTATGGACGTCATCACAAAAGTAGTCGACAACGGCGAATTCTTGGCTGTGCACCATAATTTCGCTCCCAACATAGTAGTTGGTTTCGCCCGACTCGATGGCCAAAGTATCGGAGTCGTGGCCAATCAAGCAAATCAGATGGCGGGGATGCTCGATATTGATGCTGCCGACAAAGCTGCTCGTTTTGTTAGGTTCTGTGATGCTTTCAACATCCCTCTTGTGACACTCGTAGATGTCCCCGGGTTCATGCCGGGAACACATCAGGAATACGGCGGGCTAATTCGTCACGGAGCCAAACTGCTATACGCTTACGTCGAGGCAACAGTGCCAAAAATTGCTGTCGTTCTGCGCAAGGCATACGGCGGTGCATACATAGTAATGAGTTCAAAAGAACTTCGTTCCGATGTCAATCTAGCTTGGCCCGGTGCCGAAATCGCAGTAATGGGACCAGAAGGTGCCATCAACGTCATTGGGCGCAAAGAGATTGCCAAAGCTGAAGATGCTGAAGCTAAACGAACGGAAATGGTGACCAACTACCGAGATCAATTTGCCAACCCGTACATCGCTGCAAACCGTGGTTATATTGATGATGTAATAGATCCTGAAGAGACACGACCTGAACTTGTGAAAGCACTTCGAATGCTCGAGTCAAAGGTCGACAATCTCCCACCCAAAAAACACGGAAACATCCCGCTCTAACACTTCGATCATGCCCGATAACTCACCAAGTAATGACGAGCGAAAATACGCACCCAACACGATCAGTCGGCGAGAATTTGTCGCCTCAATAGCCCGCATGGCAGGCGAAGTATGGGATTTTCACAACCGGTTTAAAATTGGTTCAGGCCAATTTCAAGGTCAAAGCGCGACTGAAATAGTAGCGAATCGTACCAGTATTCTAGATGAAGAATTCAATGAACTATCTCAGGCAATATCTGAAAAAGAAGGGGACGATGCAGTCGCCGACGAAACAGCAGATATCTTATTTGTAGCGATGGGCCATGCCGAGGCAATGGGCTTTCCAGGAATCGAGGGCCTAGAGCGAGTAACCAACAAGTCCGCAGCCAAGACTAACGAAACCCATGCGATAAGACCCGATACCGGTAAAGTTTTACCCAAAACGGGAAAACCTCACAAATGGCAATAAATCATCACTACCAATGAATCACAACCGATGAACTAATTTGGTGGTATGCAAATATTAACCTGACAATATTGGGTCAAATAATTGCCCATCTGAAACGATAGGCTGTAGGAAAACACAAACAAGGAATAATAGATGAAGTTCAAGGTGACAGTGGTCGGAGCTGGATTTGTCGGTGCAACCACCGCCCAACGCATATTTGAGAATGGTTACGCAGATATAGTCCTTGTCGATATCGTCGAAGGCAAGCCTCAAGGTCTCGCCTTGGACATGCTCTGCTCTGGTCCAGTGGTAGGGTCAGATGCTCAAATAACTGGTGCAAACAGCTATGAAGACACCGCTGACTCCGATTTAGTCGTTGTGACCGCCGGAATCCCTCGAAAGCCAGGAATGAGTCGCGATGACCTGTTATTGACCAATATGAAAATTGTCGGCTCTGTAACCGCTGAAGTAGCTAAATACTCACCAAGCGCTGTACTCATCGTAGTTTCAAATCCGCTCGACGCGATGGTTCAGCACGCCTACAACGTCAGTGGATTCCCGAAAGAACGAGTTATAGGCATGGCAGGGATTCTCGACACTGCCCGATTCCGAACATTCCTTTCCCAGGAGTTAAACGCATCAGTCACCAACGTAAATGCATACGTTCTCGGCGGGCATGGCGACACTATGGTGCCGCTTATCGGTTCAACAACCGTAGGCGGAGTGCCTGTGTCTAAGTTAATCGAAGCGACGCGTCTTGAAGAGATCGTTCAGCGAACACGCGACGGCGGTGCAGAAATCGTCGCTTTACTCAAAACAGGGTCAGCCTACTATGCCCCGTCTGCAGCAGTCGCCCAAATGACCGAAGCGATTCTACTCGATCGCAAAGAAATATTGCCTTGTGCAGCATTCCTTGAAGGCGAATACGGCATCAACGGTCTGTACGCCGGTGTTCCTGTAAAACTCGGAGCAAAAGGCATAGAAGAGATCATCGAAGTTGAACTCACCAGGGATGAATCTGCAGCTCTCAATGCCTCTGCTGAGTCAGTGCAAGAACTCGTAGACATCATGGCAAAGGCCTGAGTTAGTTACCCTGAAAATTTCGTACCACCAACTAAAAGCCTGTTGTGTTGTAGAAATAACTGAGGGACGATTTATAAAATATCGTTCCTCTCGAGATTCAAAACTTAAAAGATAGATGAAAATAAACTGATGTGGGAGTTCAACGAATGCCCGGAAGGCTCGCAGGAAAAACAGCGGTTGTAACCGCCGCAGCTCAAGGAATCGGCAAAGCAACAGCTCTCGCATTCGCCGCAGAAAAAGCACAAGTCTGGGCATCAGACATAAACACAAAGAAACTCAGTGAACTCGACAACACGCCTGGCATCATCACACGAAACTGCGATGTCACTGACCCTCAATCGATCACTGCCCTACTTACAGAAACTGGGCCACCAGACATCCTATTTAACTGTGCAGGATACGTCGCCGTTGGAACAATTCTGGATTCATCGGAATCGGAATGGGATTTCTCATTCAACTTGAACGTGAAGTCGCTATTTTGGATGCTGCGAGCCTACATCCCCCCGATGATCGCAAACGGAGGCGGCTCAATTGTGAACATGGCATCACTCTCTTCACATCTGTTAGGCGTACCCGATCGCGCTGCCTACACGGCAACGAAAGCGGCCGTTATAGGGATAACAAAATCGGTGGCCAAAGACTACCTTTCAGACAATATACGGGTAAATGCCATAGCACCAGCAACAGTCGAAACTCCCTCTCTCGCGGAACGTATAAACGCCACCGGTAACGCCGAGGCTGCTCGCGCAGCTTTTATCGCCCGCCAACCAATGGGTAGAGTCGGAACTCCCGAAGAAATTGCCCATTTGGCTGTTTACTTAGCGTCAGATGAATCCTCATATACCACGGGGCAAGTTCACGTGATTGACGGCGCAATGAGTCTGTAAAACCTGATAACTAAACCTTTGATGGTAAAGCCTCTGCCATTCGCACAATTTTTTTAGTTGAGACAATATGCTTTTTCAGCCCCAAGGTTTTTTCATTCATACCCATGGCAAGGCCGATCAACTGGGGAACATGGATAACCGGAAGATCAGCTTTGTCACCTCGAACCTGTCTACGCGCTTTGGGTTGATAGCCATCAAGATTTAGGTGGCATAGCGGACATGGAGTAACCATAGCATCGGCACCAAGGTCCTTGGCTGTTCCAGTGTGATTAGCAACCATCTTCATAGAATTGGCCTGGTTGATAAACAGGATCGGAAAACCACAACAAGCAGTCTTACCTGCAAAATCTGTAACATTACCGCCCACTGATTGAATCAAATCTTCCAACGAGGTTTCCCGCTGAGGATTTGAAGAAAACTCAAGAGCATCCGAAGGCCGAACCATGTAACAACCGTAGAACGGTGCCATGTTCATACCAGTCAATTCACGAGTAAACGTTTCTTTTAGCTTATCGAGGCCAATGTCTTCAATAAGCACCCACAAAAGATGCTTAATAGAAGTGGTCCCTTTGTACTCAAGCCCCTCATCCTCAAGATGCTTGTTTATCTCAGAGAGATATGCAGGGTCACGCTTGACTCTGTGGTTAGCCTGAGCCATAACACCTTGACACGTAGAGCACAGTACCATGATGGGCAACCCCATTTGCTCCGCCATGGCAAAAGTTCGCACATTCAAAATATCACCCATTTTGAGGTTTTTTTCTTGCAGGACACCTGCGCCGGTACAAGCAGCTTTGGTCAGCTCAACGTGTTCGATATCAAGCCTCTCCATAACGGCCAACGCTGAATCGTACAACTCGGGAGCTCCACCACGTGCAACACATCCAGGATAAAAAGCGTACTTCATGAGGATTCCCCCTCCACGTTCTCGTAGAGGTCTTTAACTTTTTTATGATCTTCAGATTTATGCGGTATCAACGGAGGTAACTTCCCCTTCCGCATTGCAGCAATACCAATTGGCACAAGATCAAGCAATCTTGGAATATTTGTCCAACCTGCAGAATCCATTGCTAGTCGCGTTTCATCCAAGCGACCATGCTTCTTTACAGAGTTATAAAACGATTCGGTGTGATGGTATCCCGGAGTGTTTGTATTACCGGCTTCTATAGCAGACTCACGCAATTCCATAATTCGATCCATTGGAGCCACACCCTTGGGGCAAACCTCCACACACTTTAGGCATCGGGTACAGTCCCATATGCCGCCAGCTTCATCGTTCAGCACCTTGAGACGCTCATCTCTTTTAGAATCTCGAGGGTCTTCGGTGAATCGCCATGCCTTTGCCAATGCAGCAGGCCCAATAAAATTAGCATCGACTTCGAGAACCGTGCAATCAGACACACAACAACCACACATGATGCAGTTCATTGATGTTAGAAGATTCTCCATAGAGTCATTTGAGGCGATGTACTCCCCCTGCTCCGGGACATGGTCAGGCTGGAGGAACGGATCTACTCGCTGAATCTGCGAAAAGAATGTATCAAGGGAAACCACTAGATCCCGTACGACGTGCTGGTTACCCATAGGTTCAATTACCAACTGTTCCCCATTTGGAGCAACGTCGACGACACGCGTTTTGCAAACCAGTTTTGCGTCACCGTTCACTTTCATACCACAAGAGCCACATATAGAAGCTCGGCATGCACAACGAAGTGCCAAGGTACCGTCATCCTGCTCACGAATCTGAATCAAAGAGTCGAGAACTGTCGAGTCAGGGTGAACATCAACCTTATATTCTTGCCACCAGGTCTTCCCACCTTCATCGGCGGGATCAAATCTCTTGACTTTCAAATTCGCTTGCATCTAATAGACTCTCTTCACCGGTTGCCACTGAGTAATTTTCACATCAGATGTTTGAACACGAGTGCCATGTTCTTGTGTTTCATCTTTGTACACAAGAGTGTGCTTTAACCAATTATCGTCATCACGTTCAGTGATATCGGTCCTAAAGTGTGCTCCACGGCTCTCTTTACGAGTCAGTGCCCCGGCCACCACGGCTTCAGCGCAGTCAACCATAAATTCAAGTTCAAGACCGAACATCAGGTCGGTGTTGAAAATCTTGCCCTTGTTCTCAATAGAAAACCCCGACATTCTAGATTTCACATTTGCCAGATTTTCAAGAGCTCCCTCCATAGAACCCTGATCACGGAAAACCCCTATGCCCTTGGTCATACCACGGGCCATATCATTCCGAAGGGTTGCAACCCGTTCTCCCTTGGGTCGATCCAAAAGTTCCTGTAATCGTACTTGCTCAGATGCGAGTTCTCGTTCAGACGCCGAATGGTCATCAACGCTCTTAATATATTCAATTGCATGAACCGCAGATCTACGACCAAACACCACTGTATCGAGAAGAGAATTGGCCCCTAAACGATTGGCACCATGAACACTGACATTCGCACACTCGCCAGCCGCGTAGAGCCCGGGTACATTGGTAGCTCCATCTACGTCGGTCTTTATCCCACCCATGATGTAATGCATCCCCGGTTGTACAGGTACTGGTTGTTCGGCCATGTCAATTCCAAGGAACTCGACTGACACTTCTTGAAGGTAACCTAACCGCTGCTCAATGAAGTCTCGACCCAAGTGACGAAGATCGAGCAGAACATTGCCATCTATACCTCTTCCTTCATCAATTTCAGTCTGCTCCGCACGTGAAACAACGTCGCGAGAGGCAAGCTCCATATAATCAGGAGCAGTCTTCTCCATAAACCGTTCCCCAGCTGCATTGAGCAAGTAGGCTCCTTCACCTCGAGCTGCCTCTGACATGAGGATCCCGGTACGCGCCAGCGTGGTCGGATGATACTGAATCATCTCCATGTCCATTAACGGGGCACCTGCTTGATATGCCAGGGCTAGGCCATCTCCCGTACAAATCAGTGCATTAGTTGACGGTTCAAATACTCGACCAGCTCCACCAGCAGCCATTATGACTGCCTTAGCTTTAATTGTGTGGATCTCCCCAGTTTTTAAATCAATTGCCACCACCCCCCGACATGTGCCATCTTCAATTATCAGCTTTGTTACAAACCACTCTTCATAAACATTAAGTCCAAGTTTCAAGGCCTGCTCAAACAAGACGTGCAATATAGCCGATCCAGTAATAGCTCCCACAAAAAATGTTCGAGCTGTCTTCTGGCCACCAAATCTTCGAGTGCCCAGTTTCCCATCATCGCCCCTACTGAATATCACGCCCATGCGTTCAAGTTCTAAAACAGCGTCACCAGCTTCGACAGACATGACCTCCACAGCATCTTGGTCTGCCAAAAAATCGCTACCTTTGATCGTATCGTAGGCATGACCTTCCCAATCATCACCTCGATCAGTAAGGGGAGCATTGATACCGCCTTGGGCCGCGTTAGAGTGGCTTCGAACAGGATGAACCTTAGATATCACCGCAACATCACCCCCTGCCCGAGTAACTTCAACAGCCGCCCGAAGACCAGCAAGCCCACCACCAATAATCAAGACATCATGTTTATACATAGGTTCGCCTGACACTAAGATTATTTGTTTTTCTACTCATTTTCGGAACCCTTGATATGCTTCGTATATACGTGTTGAGCTGATAACAACGCAGCTATTGACATTTGATTTTCAATCTCACCCTCGGCTATCAAACTGTGCAGGTCGTCAAGCTCAATTTCTTCAACTGAAATATCCTCTCCATCATCAGAAGGTAAGGGAGCCGCCTCGAGTTCAGTCGCTATGAACATGTACGAGTACTCAGTCGAGTATCCAGGAGCGACCCAAGATCCCCCAACCAAAATTAATTTTCCAGATCTGTAGCCTACTTCTTCTCGCAACTCCCTCGATGCTGTTAGCTCTGGATCCTCACCTGGCTCTATGGTTCCAGCAGAAGCCTCGAGCAAAACTTTTCCTGCTGCTTGGCGAAATTGCCTGATCAGCAGAACAGTACCTGAATCTGTTATGGGCACAATTACAACTGAACCGGGGTGTTCAACTATCTCACGATCAAAGGCTGGACCATCATCAAATCTAGCGGTTTCAATACGAAGAGATATTCGATCTCCTTCGTACTTACGTTCCACTGAGAGAATGGTAGGGCGTTTAGGTCGCAAAACGTTATTATTTTACCGAGTTTTCAAGTGCTATAGAACGTGTCGGCGGGGAGATTTAAGTGGACCTTTTCTGAGCCCTAATCTCCTTGACAAGTCACCCCAAAATTCAGGTGCTGGCTTACGACGTAGAAATGAAGCG
>CAJWJL010000053.1:0-12316 GCA_913042135.1 uncultured Chloroflexota bacterium
TTTGCTGAGATAGTTACCGGAAGCATAGAGTTTCGGTTTAGATACGCTCGTCAGACTGCAGGTCAGTTTTGGCGAGATCGCATGGCTGTGTTTTATGAGATGGAGCGCTGGATTGAGTGGTGGCGTGATGTAGCTATGATGCGTCATAAATTAATCGACAACCTAATCAATGTAGAGTGGGTTGATCTGTTCTCCGAAATAGCGACTGAGATTACCGAAGAACAGATATCGGCTGCTGTGACGGCAATCGAGAACGCTCGTCATGCCTTGGAAGCTAATGCGGTACCACAGTTGACACTGGAAGTAATGATGCTTGATTTACCGTGGGCTGACCCTGCAAAAATTCCATCTTTGAACCCTGAATCGGGTGATGGAAGTTAACAGTTTGCCTCGGGGTGATCTTTGGCCCTGTGTCTTTATTCCCATTGATCGTTGTTTCTTTTTAACTGACCACTGGGTTAGATTCTGGAAGAAGCCATGGGACGAACTTTAACCATGTGTTTTTAAGGGATTCAGGCTTGAGAAAAGAATATGGGTTTGGTCGTGGTTCGTAAGGCTTGTTGCGCAACCTCATTCCCGCTTCCTGAGGTGTCCGACCTGCTTTACGGTGATTGCAATTCTTACATGCAGTTACGACGTTCATCCAAGTGTATTCACCGCCTTTGCATCTCGGGCGAATATGATCAATTGTCATGTCGCGCGCACTAGTTCCACAGTATTGGCATGTTTGATTATCACGCGTGAATATTTCATTGCGTGACATCTTTCGACGTTGGAGTGGGCGCTTGACCATGTAAACAAGTCGGATTACGTCTGGACGTTCAAAAATGTCCGTAACGGTATGGACATACTCACCAGTATCCTGAACTGATTCTGCCTTTCCTTTTCCCACAAGTTTCACTGCTCTGCGAATATCACAGATATTCAGTGGCTGATAGTTCTGATTTAGCACCAATACTGGCGCTCTTGTGCTTTGACTCATCCGGTTTGCCGACTTCAGATTCTACTGCTAGACCATCGATCTGGTCGCTCAGTGTCACTAGTTATCAAATACCTGCTTTGTTGATACGTTTTTCGAGAATGTCCAGCGAAATACCGAAATCATCAGGAGCGAACTCGATTACAAATCCACGTAAATTCAACAGCGAGGGAACTATCTGCGATTCTATCAGCCATACATCCAGCTTTTCACGGATACTTCCTTCGACGTAACTTCTGGCGGCAGTTTCGACCATTGACTGGATGTTGTCTGAGGATTGATTTGAGGTGCTCTGCGGCAAGACGTATGTGTATCTAGCGGTAGCGGTCATTAGTCCGCCAGCGATGAGTATGCCGGCGATAAGCCCGATCAAAATTCCGCCTAGTTTGTTACCCCAACCCATCTGAGATGAAATCGGCTTTGTTGCTTTGTTGACTATCGATATGGCTATGCGGCTTACTAGGAACACACCGATGAAGATGATTACGTATCCGATAGCAGTGGAAATCGCCTCGCTTTGAACTCCATTCCAGATCAAAGAGAGAATTCTTCCTGCGAATAATCCGCTGAAGAATAACCCTACATAGATTGCAACTGCATTCACTAATAGATTCACCAGCCCGGCTTTGTAGCCCCATAAAGCAGCGAGGACGAATATTCCTGAAAATATCCAGTCTAGTAAGTTCATGCTGGGGATTCTCCGTTTGAGGTAAATAGGTACATTTAGTCACGCTTACTCATAATTTGAATTAGTTGATGTTTGCATAAATGTTTGGCAAAGGGCACTTACAATGTCGGGATAATTGGGTTCTTAACAGTATGCAGTTATCCTATTCGTAATGGCAATTTCGCGATTACGATATGGGTATTGAATAACCCTGATAATGAACGGAGATCATTTGCACTCACCGAATAGCGTCCGACCGGCTATAGCGATTGACGGACCAGCTGCATCCGGCAAATCATCAGCTGGAAAAATGTTTGCATCTCAACTTGGTTATAGATTTCTCGATACTGGCCTCATGTATCGAGCTGCCACTTGGGATGCCATGAATAATGGGATCGATATCAATGAACCCGAAGTCGTTTCTGCTGTAGTTGGGAAGATGGAATTTTCGGTTATTGACGGTGATTTTGGTGAAAATCTCATTTTGGTCAATGGACAAGACGTAACTCGGTTCCTTCATTCAACAGCAGTTGATGTTTCTGTGTCACCAGTATCAGCTATAACGGCAGTCAGGAAAATCATGGTTGCCGAGCAGCGTCGTATAGCGACTACTGGCAGTATTGTTATGGTTGGGCGGGATATTGGGACGGTCGTTATACCAGATGCCCCCCTCAAGATTTTTTTGACTGCTTCAGCCGAGACCAGAGCACAGAGACGGTATAGCGAATTCATAGCAAACGGTACTCAAGTTGATTTGGCAGATATTTTGTCTTCGATTGAGAAACGTGATCGAATTGATTCGTCCCGAGAAGATTCTCCTTTAAAGCCTGCTAGCGATGCGCACATGGTGGATACTGATGATCTTTCATTGAACCAGGTTGTTGCTCTTATGGTTGAGTTATCAAGGGAAATTATCTGATGGGGCAGTGGTTGTTCCCTCCGTGTAATTTTGGATTCAAACTTACTCTTCGCTGGTTTTCAGATTTCACTGTTGAGGGACAGGAGCATATTCCCAAATGCGGACCGCTCCTGGTTGCATCAAATCATCTTTCGAATCTTGATCCTGCAATAGTGGCTGCAGCGCTACCACGGCCTCCGGTATTCCTTGCAAAACAGGAGTTGTTCAAGTACCCGATCGGATCGGCTCTTATGAGAGGATACGGTGCTTTTCCCGTAGATAGGCGACGTGCTGATATCCGGGCGCTCAATTGGATCACCCATCAGTTATTGGGTGAAAGTAGAATAGCCATCATCTTTCCAGAAGGCACTCGAAGTAAGAATGGTGGATTGTTACGGGCACAACATGGTCTTGCCCGCATAGCAATATCAACTGGTGTTCCAGTTGTTCCAGTTTCGTTGACTGGTTCCGAAAACCTTCAAAACCCTTTGAAGGTTTTGAAGCCAACTGCAACACTTAAATTGAAAATTGGTAAGGCGTTCGTTGTGATCGGTTCAGATGTCGGAACTCCGAGAAGTATAGCTGCAGATGTTACAACCGAAATTATGTCGAGAATTTCAAGGATGCTTCCGGAAGCTCAACGCGGTGAGTACGCAGATGTGACCGATATGAATACACCTAACACTGTGGATTACGTACATAGTAGTGATAAGGAAGTTACCTAGTTGTGCGGATTATTTGCATATGCGGGTAGTGTGAATGCTGTTCCCATTCTGTTGGATGGGCTTCGTTCAGTTGAGTATCGTGGTTACGATTCTGCTGGAATTTCCATAATTACCGAGTCTGGCAGCATAGAGACACGAAAGCGCGGAGATCACAAAGCTTCTCTAAATAATCTTCATAGTACTGTTACTGGTGATCAACTTTTCGGGCTGGTTGGAATTGGTCACACAAGATGGGCCACTCATGGTGTAGTTAACCATGCTAATTCTCACCCCCATTCGTCCGTTGATGGTTCTATTTCAATCGCTCATAACGGGATTATCGAGAATTTCCTTGATATTAGAGATGAATTACTCGATTCTGGTGTAGAGCTTAGTTCTGAGACTGACTCCGAAGTTATTGCCCATCTAGCTGGTAGGCACCTTGCAACTGGGCATGGTCTTCGTGATTCTCTTGTTAAGGCCGTTGGTCAACTTATAGGCAATACGGTTGTAATCGCTGTAGCTACCTCGGAGCCTACCAAGGTTGTCGGTTTGAGACTTGGTAATGCTGGTGGAATCGTCGTCGGTAAAAACGAATATTCAGCCTTTATGGCATCTGATACTGGTGCACTTCTTCCACACACCTCAGAAGTCGTATATCTCGAATCTGGTGAGGTGGTTGAGATCGAAAGTGGGTCTTTTAGACTATTTGATTTTAAGGGTAAACCTATCGAGCGAAAATCAGTCAAAACCAACCGGAGTTTCCGAGCGGCTCAAAAGGGTAAATATCCGGATTTCATGTCAAAAGAGATTGCTGAACAACCTGAAGCTATCCAGGGGGCAATTGCGGGGAGGGTTAACTTGGTTTCGGGTGAGTTAGAAATGCCCGAAATTACACTTTCCGCCAACCAGATTAGATCATTTGACAGAGTTTTAATCACAGGTATGGGAACGTCTCTGCACGCTGGTATGTTTGGTGCATCTATGATCGAATCATTAGCACGAATTCCAGCAAGCGCGGAGAACTCAAGCGAACTCAGATATCGTAACCCGGTTATTGGTTCGAACACGCTTATTATCGCGGTGACCCAATCAGGTGAAACAGCAGATACTCTTGCTGCGATGGAGTATGCAAGTCAACAAGGATCTTGCCAGATAGTGGTTCTTGAACAAGAGGGTTCTCAGGCTGTACGTATCGCCGATTTCACCTTACCCATACACGCCGGACAAGAGATAGGGGTGGCGTCAACCAAGACGATGATTGCCAGCATGACAACTCTACTTGGGTTGTCGATATTTCTTGCCAGAGCTCGATCGGTAATCGATGCTGACCGTGTCAAACAACTCGTTGAGGAAATAGCTGTATTACCCTCTTTGGTTGCTTCCACCATTGATCGAAATGGTGAGACATCAGATGTTGCAAAGCATTTAGCCAAATTTACTGATCTTTTGTACCTCGGGCGTGGACCACAACTTTCGATTGCACTTGAAGGTGCACTAAAGATGAAAGAACTTGCATATATTCATGCCGAAGGCTATCCCGCGGGAGAAATGAAGCATGGTGTAAACGCGTTATTGGGTGCCGATATGCCGACAGTAGTATGCGCACCTCATAACCACCTATATGAGAAGATGCTGTCGAATATCAGTGAGGTAAAGGCACGTGGCGGTGAAGTTATGGCCATAGTTTCAGACAGTGATGACACGTTAGAGCGGATTGTCGACCAAGTAATTCGCATTCCAGATTGTTCTGAATTACTTCAGCCGTTTTTGACCTTGGTGCCGTTACAGTTGCTTGCATATAAGACCGCGTTGGAACTTGGTCGAGATCCTGACCAACCTCGGAACCTTGCCAAAACTGTCACGGTTGAATAAATCTTTGATACCTAAACGGGAAAATGCTCAGGAAATTGCCTCATTAAGAGCCCGTTTAGCAACTAAATTTGGTGCCCTGAGTAATCCTAAATACCGCCGTTATTGGTTTGGTTCGCTAGCGTCAGTAGGCGCAATTCAGATCGTGACCATGGCCCAAGGCTGGTTGATCGTAGACAAGCTAGGGGGATCTGAGCTCGATATTGGTGTACTTGGCGGTGCTACTGCAGTACCAACTATCCTCATAAGCCTCTTCGGGGGAGTTCTTGCAGACCGATTTGATCGTCGAAAGTTGATTATAGGTGTTTCGGCGGCGTCTACTGCACTGTTGATGTTACTTGCGATACTCGACGCAACTGACTCAGTAATGATCTGGCATGTTGTTGTTATCGCTGCGATGCAGGGACTTGTAATGGGTTTTGATGGCCCGGTTCGCAGTTCATATTTTCCACTTTTGATTGAGCGTAAGCATATGACGAGTGCTGTGGTACTGGGTACCGTTATGTGGCAATTCAGTCGCCTGGTAACGCCCGTTATCGGAGGATTTATCATCAGATATGGTGGGACAGAATCGGTGTTCTTTGTGGGAGTTCTTGGTTGGGCCAGTATGCTTTTGGTGATGATTTCCTTAAATATTAGTTCCCCTCCTTCGGATAAGGCACGGAATGTAATAAGCGATATTGTTGAAGGTATACGTTTTATCCGCTCAAGGCACGATTTTGTTCTTTTGATAGGACTTACCTATGCGACTCATTTTTTCGGTATGCAGTATTTGCAGTTGATGCCATTTTTCGCGAAGCGGTTTGAAAGAGAAGCCGATGGATATGGAATCATGTTGTCAGCACTAGGTCTAGGCGCTCTTACTGGCACGTTTGTGGTGGGTCGGATAAGGGGGAAATCCAGTATTGGCTATATCATGCTTGGCGGATCGATCGTTTTTGCTGGTGCTGTTATCGCTTTCGCGTTTGCCAAGTCGTTTTACGTGGCTATCGGATTCTTATTTATAGGTGGCCTCGCAAACACTATTTTCTTTGTTGTTGCAATGACTGTCTTACAGTTACGGGTGCCCGAGCATATGCGGGGGCGTGTAATGGGTATTTATACGATTACGTTTAGCTTTATCCCGCTTGGTGGTGTCATGGGCGGAGTAGTTGCATCAATTTATGATGAGCGCATAGCAGTAGCGTTAGGGGCTTTAATTCTCGCTTCGATTTTCTTGCTGGTTGGCATCACGCAACCAATTATCCGAAATCTAGATGGTACCGACCTTGAAAAAGCGTGAGTAATCCTGAGATTGGCATTGATCCGCCTGACGTACTTGGTGCGGAGTCGATTGATCGCCCCACAAGTGCATTGGCTGTTCGAGCATTCAGGATTTATTTTGTTGGCACAATCTTGGCGATGAATGCTCTGCGGTTAGGGGCCGTGGCCCAGGGGCTACTGATGTGGGAACTGACTGGTTCTACCTTGAGTCTGGGCGGAGTCGCAGCTGCTACAGCTATTCCAATGGTGTTGGTTAACATCTTTGGCGGCGTGCTTGCTGATCGCTATGAAGCAAAATTCCTTCTCGGAGGGTCATCGCTGATCGGGGCGTTACTTCTGGTTTTTCTCGGTATTCTTGATATAACCAACACAGTTCAGGCTTGGCACGTGTTTTCATTTTCTTTGATTTCTGGATTTGTGGCTGGCGCAGACCAGCCCTCTCGACAGGCTTATTTCCCGTCTCTTGTACCTGCTTCAGCGATTAAAAGTGCAGTGACAATCAATGGATCACTTATCGCCTCAGCGTCGGTAGTGGCTCCGATTCTCGGAGGGTTATTGATTGCCGCGCTTGGTACACATGTGGGCTTTTTTGCGGCCTCAATGGGCTGGTTCGCCATGTTTGTTGCAACTTTAATTTTGCCAAGGCGTGGATCATCTTCACTTCAGCGTAGCGTGCTACGAGATCTAGGCACAGGGTTTGGATTCATATTCAGTAATAGAGTTTTATTAGTTCTTATGATCTTAGCTTTCACGAACATGCTGATGGTATTCGGATGGATCGGTATGTTGCCGGCGTATGTTGATCTATTTGGAGGAGGAGCTAGAGAAGTCGGATTTATGTTTTCTTCTGCGGGTATAGGGGCTTTTAGTGGGATTTTAGTTGCCGGAAAGGTTTCTTCCGGTCGATATATGGGCTGGATGATTTTAGGTGGGGCCGCTTCGTTTTCGGCCATCATGTTGGCAGTTTCTAATTCACCGTCGATCATAATAGCCATGGTGCTCGCTGCTATGGCGCACTTTGGAAACGGCCTGTTTAATATTTCTTTGATTGTCGCGGTTCAACTACGTGTTCCCGAAGATATCCGAGGTCGTGTTATGGGCGTGTTTGCCATCTCACAGAGTATTGGATTACTTGGGGGCTTATGGACCGGTGTTTTGTCGAGTTTAATTGGTCTTAGAGATGGGATGATGGTTGGGCCATTCATCCTCTTGCTCATGATAATTACGATCTTGTCTACCCAGCCAAAGATTAGGAAATTACATGAAGATCCAGCACACGATAGATGACCCTACTAACCTTTGCATATAGTCTGTACTTAGATAAATATGATTCCCAAAGATACCCAGATTGATCTAAATTCGGTTCGACGAAGGCTCGAACGGAAAGAAGAGTCTCTGTCACCATATGCAGCTCGATCAATGGATGCAGTTCGTGAGATCCCAGAGTTGCCATCAGCCACACGGACGGAGTTTCAACGTGATCGTGATCGGGTCATTCATGCGAATTCGTTCAGACGTCTCAAGCACAAAAGTCAGGTCTTCGTTGCGCCGCAGGGAGACCATTTCACCACTCGTTTAACTCATGTTATTGAGGTATCTCAAGTAGGTCGTTCGATAGCGCGCGGATTGAACCTAAATGAAGATTTAGTCGAAACTATCGGTCTTGGTCATGATCTTGGGCATACTCCGTTCGGTCATATTGGTGAGAGTGTTTTAAATCAAGTATTGGTTGGTGGTTTTCATCACAGTAGGCACTCCGTAAGGCTGGTTACCCAACTTGAGAAAGATGGTAAAGGGTTGAATCTGACTGAAGATGTTATAGAGGGGATTAGACACCATTCCAAGCCAGAGGGGAAATTTTTGTCGCGCGATGCGGTGGGCAATCTTACATTGGAAGCGCAGATAGTGAGAATTTCAGATGCGCTAGCTTATCTTGCTCATGATATTTTAGACGCGTTGCGATCAGACTTTATTCGAATCCAAGATCTACCCAGCGAAGCCGTGTCCGCACTCGGAGAGCGTCATTCCCAACGCGTCAGTGCGGTTGTAGAAAATGTCATTGAATCATCTTGGGACTGTTCTGGAGAAGTAGATCTTCCAGATGATGTAAAACCGTGGATACGTATGTCTCCTGAGTTAGGGAAAATAGTCACGGATCTGCGTGTTTTTATGTTTGATCGCTTTTATCATCCAATTAGTGCGTCTCTGGAAGGTCGCAAGGCAGCAGCAATTGTTGGCGTGTTGTTTGAGCATTTCAAGTCTAATCCTGATTTAATGCCTGATTGGTTGCGTGACCTGTCTGGATCTGCTGAACGCGCTGCAGCTGACTATGTCTGCGGGATGACTGACAACTATGCCCTGATAATGGCCGAACAGATTAAGCCAGGATTGAGTGACGGGGTATTTCAGGGCCGAATCTGAAATTCGCTGAAAATTGCCCTTTGGTAGAGCATACCCCACTGATTAGTCTACGTATAATCATCTCAGTAGTTTGGCCTACCTGATTACGTGTGGAATTTTCTCTCGGTGACATAGGCGATTTTGTTTTTTAGTGGTTTACTCTAGGATCGTTTGAGTCTGGTAAATATGGCTTTAGTTGATGAGGTAAAAAGCCGGTCCGATATTCTTCAAGTCATTTCAGAATATGTCGACTTGGATAGTTCGTCGCGTCAGCCAAAAGCACTTTGCCCATTTCACGTTGAACGTACTCCATCCTTCGTTATATACCCTGAAACCGGAAGTTGGCGTTGTTATGGTGGATGTTCTGAGGGCGGAGATGTTATTTCCTTTGTGATGAAAAAGGAGAACATGTCGTTTGCCCAGGCATTGGAAAATTTGGCGGATCGTGCTGGTATCAAACGAGATGTTTTCGATAAGAATGTATCGAAGAAACCTGTCACCAAGATCTTTGATGCCAACGACATTTCTGCTGATTATTTCTTTTCAAGATTGAAAGCTCCGGTTGGCGATACAGTTCGTGAGTATCTGGTTGATCGCGGTATTGATATCGAAACAGCTGCACGCAGGGGTCTTGGATTTGCTCCTAGCGGTATGGAGACACTGTCAGGTCATTTGCGAACTAGGAGTGTCCAGGGCAGAACCGCTCTTGATGCAGGTCTTGTAACGCGAAAAGACGATGGTGAATGGCGGGATATGTTCATCGGTCGTTTGACTATTGAAATTCGTGACAGTCGGGATCGTATTGTCGGATTTGGTGCCCGCACATTAGATGGATCAGAGCCTAAGTATTTGAACACTCCTCAGACAGATGTTTTTGATAAGTCTTCGATACTTTACGGTCTGAACTGGGCTGATGAATCAATTCGTTCTATGAATGAAGCGATTGTGGTCGAAGGCTATATGGATGTTATTGCAGCACATGAGCACGGCTTTACCAACGTTGTTGCGTCAATGGGCACAGCTGTTACTCAAAATCATCTCGGCACACTGGCTCGATATGCTTCCTCGGGTGGAAAAGTAGGGACAATTATTCTTTGCCTTGATTCTGATGCTGCTGGTGAGACTGCAACCATGCGGGCCCTTGAATCTGTAACGGAAGAATTAAGTGCAGGGGCGATACGGGGAGTCCAGGTCAAGGTTGCACGATCTGAGGGCGGAAAAGATCCTGATCAGGTTATTCGGGCTAATCCTGACCAATGGCGTGCATCCCTGTCTGAAGCTGAGCCGTTACTAGATTATTTAATAATTGCAAAGTCAAAGCTTTATGATCTGACATCTGGCCAGGGTAAAAAGGAGTTTGCAGATAGTTTTGCTCCCGTCGTATACAGGACAAATGGCTATGATCAAGAGCGTTACTGGTCAATGATTGCTAGATTGGTTGATGTCACCCCCGAAAGACTCAAGACCATTGTCGATAAGCCAGCAGCAAGAACAAAGATTCTCCGGTTTGGTGAATCAGATAGCAAGCCCGGTTCAATTTCGACAAGCCAAGTTGATGCGGCTCTGGAACAAGGCGATTCCCTAGAAGAGCATATGTTATCTCTCGTCATGCAGATAGATGATCTTCGCGAGTACGCAGTTGAAATGCCTGAGGAATATTTCCACCAGTCTGATAATAGGGCTTTGTTTACGGCGTGGCAGGGGTCATCTAAACTCGGTGAAAATATTGATGAATTGGGCCAAGATTTAACGGAAAAAGCCCAACAATTGCGTAATCGTAAGCTTCCTCCGTCGAATCAGGCTAGACATGTAGACGATATCACTCAATGCGTCAAGCGCCTGAAAGAACGTCATTTTAGACTCATAAAGAAACTAGAAGCTGATCGATTTAAGGAAATTGAGGGTCAGGAAACACAAGATTTATTGGACCGAGCTATTTTCCCAAATGAGAATCTTCGCACAGTGATGACAGGGCGACAGTAAATATGCCACGATCTACACAAATAACAGACAATGAAGACCAACTTGAAGATCTGGCAGGTTCATCGGATCTCTTGGTGCCTATTACTACCACTCATCTTGACGAGGACGAATCAGAGGATGGAGAATTAGGAGAACACAGGGCGTCGGATGTCCTTAGGTCGACAGCCGTAGCTGCCAGTGCTTCTGAGCTTGAAACGTGGGGAACCAAGCAGTCTGAAGGGTTTGCCGAGCTCAATTTCAACCCATATGTTGAAGATTCCGAAATTTCCGATGATCCAGTTCGGATGTACTTGAGAGAAATTGGACGGGTTGGACTGCTCACAGCGTCTGATGAGAGGTTCCTTGCTAGAGGTATGGAAATTTCTCAGCGCTTGTCTGAAGTGCAAGCGGGTATGGCTGAACGGACAGGACAACTTCCTACGGCTGCCGAGACAACACTTGAGTTGCTCAAGCGGGTAGGCGCTCAACGCGATGTTGCAATCAAAATAGCTAGTTTTGTTGGATTACCACATGACTTGACTCTTGGGACACTGCTGGGGATTCCTGAACTGCGCCAGCTGGTTGACGGACCTCATGATGAAACACTTTTGGCTTATTTGTCAGACGCGTTTAACTGTGAATTGCAACAGGCGCAAGACATGGTCAAGGATCTTTCTAATGACTCTGCTCTGATTGCATTAGAGTCACTTGATGCTCTTGACGCAGATCCGAATCTTGATGAATTGGCTAACAATGTTTCTACCGAGGTTTATCGGGATAAATTAGAGGTATATGAATTTCTGTTCGCAGCGCATTTTTCCCGGATACGCGATAGTGCTGAACGCTCTGAGCGTCATTTATCAGAAGCAAACCTTAGACTGGTTGTATCAGTTGCAAAAAAATATCTCGGACGCGGGATGTCATTGCTGGATCTTGTTCAGGAAGGCAATATAGGACTGATTCGTGCAGTTGAAAAATTCGATTATCGTAAGGGGTATAAGTTCAGTACTTATGCGACCTGGTGGATTCGACAAGCTATAACTCGTTCGATCGCAGATCAGGCTCGTACGATTCGAATTCCTGTCCACATGGTTGAAACAATCAACAAACTCTTGCGGGTTAGTAGACGCCTTGTTCAGGAGCACGGACGTGAGCCGACATCGGTAGAAATTGGCAAGGCAATGGACATGCCCGCTGATCGTGTAAGAGAGATTCTTAAGATCTCCCAAGAACCTATTTCACTCGAAACTCCTATTGGTGAAGAGTCAGACTCTTTTCTGGGTGATTTTATTCCAGATAACAACAGCCAGGCTCCTTCAGATGCCGTGTCATATCAGCTTTTGAAAGAACAAGTTGGTGATGTGTTGGATTCCATCAGTCAAAGGGAGAAGAGAGTACTTCAACTTAGATTTGGACTGGAAGATGGTCGGAGTCGTACATTAGAGGAAGTAGGACGTGAATTTGGCGTCACTCGTGAACGTATTCGTCAGATCGAAGCGAAGGCTTTGCGCAAACTTCGACATCCAACTCGTTCAAAGAAGCTTCGAGATTTCTTAGAGTAGTGAACTCCT
>CAJWJL010000054.1:0-12290 GCA_913042135.1 uncultured Chloroflexota bacterium
TGGTAATAATCATGGCTTAAATTACCGTCGTCTGAAGTCGAACTCGAACTCAGGTTGACGCGCGAATTGCCGAGGTTACAACTTGACTGATTTAAACATCTATAGCCATTAATTCCTCGGCGTAAATAACCTGTCCGTTATAGATTTCCCTGATGTCACCAAGTCCTTTTTCAAGTGGACCGTGTGAAGCTATATGCGCACCCATGTGTACCAATATTAGTTTCTTGACCCCGGCTTCTTCTGCCATGCGCGCGGCTCCAGTTGTCCCGCATTGTCCTGGGGCTTCACCATCGGCATCCATGTGTTCTTGGTCATCCCAACACATGCACAACATCACATCGGCATTTCTTGCCAGGTCAATGACCGATTGGCAAGGTTGCGTATCACCTGTGAATACCACTGATTTACCTGACTTGGTTTCTATCCTGTAAGCCAGTGAGTCTAGATATGGCTGTACATGTTCGGCGTTAGCGGAGGTCACTTCCCAGTTGTTTGCGGTATGTACTGTTCCGACACCGACATCAGTAGCTTGTACTTGCGGTGCTTTTCTAGGCAGGACACCTCCACGATTCACATAGACTTTTTGCGATAGTGGATGGTAGATACGTGCTTTCCAGTCGTGCGAGAAGATTCCGTTCTCTCCAATTACACCTTCCGTGATCATTTCAGTTAGTGTGGGGCCAAATACTTGTAGCTTATTTTCCTTGCCAATTGACTGGTCGAATCGCGTGAGCAGAAAACATGGGTAATCGATGTCGTGGTCGAAATGATGGTGAGTGAAAAATATATAGTCAATATCCGTAGGCCAGAGGCCAGCTTTCACTAGTTTGTGCGTAGTGGCCGGTCCGCAATCAAACATTATTTTTTCACCCTCGATCTCCAGTACGTAGGCCGATCCGAATCGAGTGGGAGTTGGAGTGGGGGTCCCTGCTCCTAAAATGTATAGCTTTGGCATTAAGTGACACCTCCTCCAGATCTGATTACTCTCTTGTCGTGTGTCGCGAGTGATTTTGGTTATGTCTATCTATTGGAAGCATAACCATGCCCCCGAACTTTAGGATTCTCTGAAATCTCATAATCGTGAAGATTCATCGAAACCCGTACAAACCACTACTAGGAAACACTTAGCTGTTACCGGATAGGCTGCCGGCATTCGTTTAATCAATTTCTTGAAAACCAAAGTATTCATGATCAAAACTGGAGACAGATCGATGCTGTATTTCCGATCTTGTATGCGATGTAAGGAAGGTACCGTCGAACTAGGCTCTGATAACTTCGGCTCTTTTCTGAGTTGTATCACTTGTGGCTACACAATTAATTCCCGTTCTATTCGTTCCAACGGTTCAATTGCGGAACCAGCCACTGTTGATGAAGATGTTGTAATAGCACCTATGCTCGAGCCGGTCTTGGTCGCAGAGGACGTGGTTGCCGTGGAGGCCGAATCAGAACCTGATGTTGATCTGATTGGGGAAGAGCTTGAGGCTTTCGATTTAGAAGAAGTGACCGCTATTTAGGGCAGGCGTACGCTGAGTCCGTTTATCGACGATAGCGGAGATTTAGTTTATCTGTGCTAACGGTTCTATTTTAAGTTGGCGTGCTGTCGAGTCGAACCATTCGATTACTTCGCGGTGAAGCGGTATGCCGTCACGCTCTCTTATTTGTGTTTCTTCGTGTTCTGGAAGTCCTGCGTAGTAAACCCGATCATTCCCAGGAGATGGAGGCGTTTCTACGAGGTAGGTTAGAAACTGGTCCATAGAGGCCTTAAATTCAGCAACATCACGAAATGCATCGATACTGAACGCTGCGACGAATTGTGATCCGTTACGCTGTGGTCCTGTTTCCGTAGGGTTAATGGCTCCGAAAATGCCGGCCGACAAGATTCCTGAGAACACCTGTCCGATCACTGCCATTCCGTAGCCCTTGTGTGATCCAAGCTCTCGTGTTGAGCCCCAGGGTAATAGTCGAGTTTGTTCAGGCACATCTCGAGTTTCCATTATCGGCGTCCCGTCTTCCTCCGCAAGCAAACCGGGAAGTAAGCGCGCGCCCGTTCGCCTGAGAAGTTGTATCTTATTGGCCGCTACAGATGATGACGAAATGTCCAAAACGAATGGTGGCATCTTGTCCGCAGGGATTGCCCAAGCGTGTGGAACAGCTCCGACTCTCGGAACTGCACCAAATGTCGGCACCATTATGGCCCCTCCGCCGGTTATGGAGTAGCCGATCATGTCATGGGGCATTGCTCGCATAGCATGGTAGGCCATCATACCTGCATGGCCACTGTTATGGATTGTGACGGCTCCAATGCCTACTTTACTGGCTTTTTCCACGGCAATATCCATGGCCTGTGGGCATATGACTAATCCGTGTGAACCATCTGCATCAATAGTTGCTACTGCTGAAGATTCTCTTGTGATTTTCCATCTTGGCTGTGGATTGATATTTCCATCTTCGTATAGTTTTTTATAAACACGCAGCATATTGGAGACTCCATGGGTCTCACATCCTCTGATGTCCGCTGTGACTAGGCCGTCAGCTGCCAGATTTGCATGTTCTTGAGAAAGCCCCATTACGCTGAATATGTCGGCGGTTGTGCGATGTAAATCCTCTCGGTTGACTCGCACTTGGTCTTCTATCGGCACATGGAAATGATCAAGCATTGGCTAAAACTCCTATCGTTCCAGATGTGGGATATCGAATTCTGCAGTTGTCTTGTCGAACCAGTCGACGACCTCTTTGTGAAGTGGTATCCCACGATTGTGTCGATCAATTGATTCTTCGTGCTCTGGTAGCCCAGCGTAGTAAACCCGATCATGCCCTGGCGCAGGCGGAGTCTCACGTAGATATTTAAGGAAGTCGTCCATTGACGACTTGAATCTTGCTACGTCAGTGAATGCTTCAATTGAGTATGCAGCAACAAAGTGCGACATATGTCCGCCTTCGTATGGTCCGAAAGTTCCATGGGAAAGAATACCTGCGAAAACTTGAGCCACAGCACTCATGCCATACCCTTTATGAGAACCGAGTTCACGCGTGGCTCCATTCGGCAATAATATCGTTTCCTCCGGTACCGGGCGTTCATCCATTATTGGGGTGCCGTTTTCATCCGCCATGAGCCCAGGTATGGTCATCGCTTCCATCCTTCTCAATAGTTGGATTTTGTTAGCGGCCACAGATGATGATGAAATGTCTAGAACAAAGGGGGCTTCCTTGTCAGCAGGAACTGCCCATGCGTGTGGGTTGGGCGCGAGCCTCGGTTCACTGCCAAATGTTGGTGGCATTGATTGCCCTCCGGCAGTGATGGAGTAGCCGATCATATCGTGGGGCAAAGCCATCATCGCGTGGTAGGCGATCATCCCAGCATGTCGTCCGTTTCCCATTGTGATAGCGCCGATACCGGTTTCTCGCGCTTTTTGTATGGCTATTTCCATTACCTGGGGAATTACTGCTATGCCAAGACCGCGATCACAATCGACGTTTGCAGTAGTCGGGGTTTCGCGGGTGATTCGCCATGTTGGTCTTGGATTTATCGTTCCTTCTCCAACCATTCTTATGTAGTTTCGCATCATGTTGGAGACGCCATGGGTATCGACGCCGCGTGTGTCTGAAAGTAGGAGCACGTCTGTTGCTTGCCACGCATCTTGTTCGGAAAACCCAATTTTTAAAAATAACGCATTGACGGTCTTACGAAGAGAATCCGGCATAATCCTGACTTCATCTTCTTCTGGAACATGGAAGTGTTCGAGCATTTTGAGTATTTACCTCACCGGCGTTACATGGTCTCTTTTTGCATTGTTCAGGGAACCCTACTCTTGATTTTCATTTGAGTAAATCGTCTTGTTACGGAGGTAGCTTCTTATGGCTATAGTGGGTGGTAAGATTTTGAAAGTTTAGTTGTGTGAAATATAGGCTAGACTTTCGTCAGGGTTTTGCTGGATTTAATGTAGAGATTACACGTCTTGTTTACGCTTCACGTTCACACAATCAAATAGATATAGATTTGGAGGAATAGCCTGTGATGATGGAGGAACTTGCGCAAAAGTTCCATAGTGTTTCGGGTGCAGGTTGCGTGGTAGTAACAGGCGCTGGGATCAGTGCGATAAGTGCATTATTTGCTCAACCAGGCGCCTCTCGTACAGTCCTGGAAGTGCAGGTCCCCTACACTCAAAAAGCACTTGACGAATTTGTTGGGGCTGAGGCGGATCAACATGTCTCTAAATCCGAGGCGATTCTGATAGCTGAATCAGCATTGAATCGTGCTCGTCATCTTGCCCCTGACAACTTGAAGCAATCTCTTTTTGGTGTCGGGTGTACCGCAGCAATAGCCACTGATCGGATCAGGAAGGGTGAAGATCGAGCGCATATTGCTTGGTCTGACGGAGTGCAAACGGGCGGTATCTCTGTCTGGTTTGATAAAGAAATCCGGACTCGAGCTGATGAAGAGCAGATCGTTGCAGCCATGGTTATGAATTCAATTGCCACTGTCTTGAAAATCGAGTCTAGGCTAGAAATTAACATTCTTGATACGGAGCGAATTGATGAATTCGGTTGACCGACTCTACACAGAGGAAATTGGGGGGCTGGTTATAGATGCTCATGGTAGGCAGAGCGAATCGCTTCCCAAAAAACCACTTGTGCTAGCCGGATCGTTCAATCCTATTCATCATGGCCATAAAGATCTATTGTCGGCTGCCATGGCGATGACGGGTGATAATGGGTACTACGAGATTTCAATACGGAACGTTGATAAACCATTACTTCCAAAAACAGAACTCGGTAAAAGAGCTGAGCACGTATTAAAAGATGGTAAATCTTTGATTCTGACAAGCGCTCCTCGCTTCACAGAAAAATCATCAATTCTGCCTGGCGCTACGTTCGTCATTGGATTCGATACTTGTGTTCGTCTTTTTGATGAAACCTATTACCCTGATCATGTTGCCGGCTCAGCAACAGTAGTGGATAACTCCCTTGATCTGATTGAAGAAAATGGATGCAACTTTATAGTTGCAGGAAGAATTAACTCAAGAGGAATATTTCAAGGTCTTCGTGACATTTCAGTATCCCAGCGATTCAGAGACATGTTTCGTGAATTGACTGAGTCTCAATTTCGGTCGGATCTTTCGTCGACGGAGATGCGAAAACGCTTTTGAGAGTCGCCGAATTTTCAGTTGCGCTCTAATGTTGCTGTGGTATACACCATTAACGAGGAACGCTGAGTATCTAACATAACGGTTAGGTGCTGGCTCATGAGTTTATAGAAAGAGATACCAGTTGTTATGGGTGAAACTAACTTCAGTAACGCTAGAGTTGCGAGTGACTTGCTAGACCGGATGTTTGTGGAACGTTGGTCTTCAAAAGCATTTACCGATGACCGGTTGTCAGAGCAACAAATTGATGTTTTATTTGAAGCGGCTCACTGGGCACCCTCATCAAGTAATAGGCAGCCATGGCTATTCGTCTACGCTACAGACGGACCGGATCGGGTTCGTTTTAATTCTGTTTTGAATGAAGGGAATACTTTGTGGGCTACTAGGGCTTCAATGCTTGTTCTGGTATTCGCTCGCGTCGTTGATGAAGAAGGTAGCAGTATTCGTACCGCACATTTTGATACCGGAGCAGCTTGGATGTCATTGGCGTTGCAGGCTAATCGCATGGGTCTTAACACACGAGCCATGGGCGGTATTGATTTGGATGCTGCCTACACCGCAGCTGGCGTTCCGCGTGAGGAATTCCAAACGATATGTGCTATCGCGGTTGGGGTGCCAGGCACATTAGACGACATTGATCCTGATATGGCAAAAGGTAATATTGCCAATGATCGGGATCCAATCAATGAAATTGCGTTTCCTGGCAGTTATCTGAAATAACTAAACTTTAAGTGGGTAAATTGGTATCGGGATTATTCCGCACATAATTGGCTTGTCTTAATCCGAATTTTTCTTGTAACTGAACAGATAAGCCACCGTCGATTGCAAGCGTGTGGCCTGTTATGAATGATGCCTCTTCAGAACAGAGGAAAGCTATCCCGTTGGCAATGTCGTCAGGAATCCCAGTTCTGCGGAGAGGGTACTGATCAGCGAAGAATTCGTGTCCAGTAGGATTATCTTTCCATATTTTTGCCAGGCCCTCTCCTACAATATGTCCTGGTGCGATCGCATTGACCCTGATTCCATCGGGCCCAAATTCGGTCGCCATTTGGCGGGTCATACCTACAACCCCTGCTTTTGCCGATTCGTAAACCAACATACCTGGCTCCTGAAGAAAACTGTGCACCGAGGCGAGATTAATAATGCTGCCTCCACCGGTAGCGGTCATGTGCGGGATCGCGTTTTTTGGTCCTAGGTACAAGGCCTTAAGCAACACGTCGATACCGTAATCCCAATTATCTTCTTCAACGGTGAGAGCACTACCGTGAATTCTCGATTCACCGGCGATGACACCGAAAGCATTTTGGACCAGTATGTCCAGTCTGCCGTACATATCTACAGCTTCATCGACCATCCGTGCTATGTCTCCACTTTGAGAAACGTCAATATGGCTAGCTACTGCGATACCGCCTGTTTTTTTGATGCTTTGTACGTTCGAGGCCGCTGAGGAGTCATCTATATCAGCGATAAAAACCTTTGCTCCTTCTGATGCCAATTTTCGGGCAGTAGCCCCTCCAATCCCCAAGGCTCCTCCAGTGACAATAGCAACCTGACCGTTAAATCTGCTCATGACGTCTCATCAAATCCTAGTTGTTAATTAATCTGGTTATTTTGGTCGAATATTACCGGAAACTAGCTTTCCAGTAGAGATCTAAGTGGACTATGGCATTATCAGATGTGACACTTCCTGTGATGTCAAATATTCCAATAAAGAAGGAAGATATTTCGGTAGGGTGGCTGACCGATCGCTTATCCAATTTAGGCTATTGCAGGATTGATAAGCTTCAGCTTGAGGTTATGACGGGCCATAATCCACATCTTTCACAATTATTCAGAGTTCGGATTGAATACATTGTGCGCACGGCTGAACATCCCGATGTAGTGGTCTTAAAAATTCCGCCTGAAAATGACACTATACGGTTACGGGAGGCTGCGCTCGGACCATATGATAGCGAGGCTGGCTGTTATCAACTACTGGAAGAGTTCCAGGGTTTTCGTTTGCCTAGAATGTACTCGTTGACCCAGGATAAAGATGAATCTACTGCCTGCTTTGTATTAGAAGATATAGGCCCTCTTCGAGCGGGCCGTAAATACGCGGAATTCGGACTACGAGAGATTTTTCAGGTATTAGAATTCATCGCTGCTTATCAAGCCATATTTTGGCTTGACGAATCTTTATCGCAGCGTCATTGGATTCATGACTCAGGTTGGTCGTATCTGTTTAACCAAAATCCGATGGAATCAGCTTTAGGCTGGCAGGCGATTAATCAGGACGCTCAAATCGAGAAAACTGAGGGATTAATCCTCGCAGGAGAATTTCTCAGTTCACGATTGACAGACCTGATGAAAGTTATGAATGACCGACCTAATACCCTAACTCATAATGATCTTCATCATGGCAATATATTGCTTCGTAAATCAGATGGGCTTTTTGAGCCAGTACTAATAGATTGGCAGTTGGCGGCTTACGCTGGCGGGACGAATGACTTAGCGAAATTTCTGATGACATCAGTTCCGTTTAATATTCTTCGCCAGAGAGAGAAGAATCTTGTTCGATACTTCGTTGATTGTCTCCATGGCAGGGGAATCATCGATTATTCTTTTGATGAGTGCTGGAAAGATTATCGCCGCGCTCAAGTTATGGTGCTTGCTAACTATGCTATTAGCGGTGTACATCGATTACCTGATGGCATATTGGAAATATCCAAGGGGGATTCGACAAAAGCGGTCATCAAAGCGTTCGAAATCGTTGACCCTCAGGAATTACTTGAAATTCTACCTTAGAAAACAGTTCAATTTTCAACTTTTGATATTTGTTTAAACAACGCGAAACTAGCTGAGTATCCGTGTAAGAATGTTTGGTCCCCAATCGGCCCGATTTCTCCATTTGAAAAGAAACCCGCGATAGGGATGTCAGCCACCATGTCAGTGAACATTTTAGTATCGTGATCAGGTGAACCGTATAAATACTGCCCGCGCCCGAGGCAACTGAACAATAGGGCAGACGCCGGGATGTCGCCTTCTAGGTTGCCTATGTATTCCTCTAGCATCATTCGTAAATCTTCATCGGCTGCTTGGGCGTCGCGAACGAAAAACTGTACGACTTGCCCTTCCTGCACAAGCTCTCCGACAGCAAGGGTGCCATCTTCTTCATCAGCACCTAGCACATTTCTGATTAAAAATTCACCTTCGCTTTGATCCTGTGCGAGACGGTCCATGATGATTCCAATCTGCAAGGAGCGGCGGATCAAACGTTTTTCGCGTGTCTCTGCGGCTTCGAATAGGTCTCGAAGAATCTCCAATGGCGTTTGGTCTCCGAGCTTGGAAATGACGTTGAGGTCTGATTCAGTCACTACCAGAGGTTCGCCAATTGGGCGACAACCTTGAGCTACTATAGTCTCTACCGCCAAGTCACCGGTAAACGCAACACCGACCGCACCAGAACGAGCTGGCTTGTCATTAAAGAAAAGGGCGTTAGCACCAGGTTGTCCGCCTCCGCTCGCGAGTCCACCGATTTTTACCGCTGCGGGATATGCGAAATCTAATCCGGCCAGAAGATGATCACTACGTATGGTGAAAGGATCCGGTAAAAGCATGATTGCGGGACAGTTATCTGCCTGGATTCCTAACAGTGTTTGCCACTCTTCTGGACCTGCGTCTTGATTAGGTAACTCGTCTTGATTGAGATGGAACGGGGTTATTTCAACGTGCGGCAATATAGCTGCAGAAATAGCGATCCCTGGTCTACGTTCGACTTCTTGGCCTCCGCCGATGACTCCTGCGGCGGAACACCCGATCAGGACCTTGGCCCCGAGAGTTTTGTTCAAGACTTCAGGCGCTGCTAAATAAGACGGTATATGGTGGGCGGAAATGAATACCACTGCTAGATCAGGGCATTGACCATCTAGATTGCCCAGTATTTGATCCGTTACCTGAGTTATAGCCTCTGTGAAAGAGGGCGAGTCAGAAACGGCGGAACTCCAATGCAAGTTTTATTTCTCCCGTCCTGCTCGAAGCGAGTTGCTCCTGCAGAAAAAACCTGTCGCTATGTGACTTGTACTGTTCTGCACGGTTACAACTCAGAGTTGGATTGCCCTATAGAGTGGGTAGAACGGCAGCAGCGGCAGCGATAGTCTTGTCTAGATCTTCGTATGTATGTGCTGAAGAAAGATGGGTTCGACCATTTGAAGATAGTCGAATGCCTTGCTTCAGCATTTCCTTGGCGAATTGCTGGTACTTGTCGTCATCACAATTTCTAGCATGGTCTCGCCAATTAGTTATTTCTTGTCTAGTGGTGAACGATATAGCGAAAACAGATCCGACGCCTTGTACATGCAAGTCCGACTCTAGCGATTTTGAGATATCGCGTAGTCCTTCCATCAGATACAGGCCTTTGTCATTGAGATCTTTGTAAAAGTCGGAACCGCGTTCTTGAATATGTTTGAGTGAAGCGTACGTTGCTGCGATTGACATTACGTTCGAATTGAAACTGCCACCGTGGTACACAGTCCCATCTCCTATGTAGTCCATAATGTCTCGGCGTCCGACAATCATGGAGATCGGGAAACCGCCAGCCATAGATTTAGCGTAGGTTGCCATATCAGGAGTAATTCCTAACATTTCCTGGGCTCCCCCTGCGGCGACACGGAAGCCGGTAATCACTTCGTCGAATGCCAGAAGCGCACCATTTTCACGTGCGATGCGTTGCAAGCCTTCCATGTAGCCCTCTTTGGGCACAATGCAGTTTGTGTTGGCGAGGATGGGTTCCGTAATTACCCCGGCAATTTCACCCGGGTGGTTAGCGAAAGCCTTTTCAAGTTTTTCAAGGTCATTCCATTGACATATCACAAGCCCCTCAGCTGTTGATGGGTTCATACCTTTGGATTCACCTACCGGTACAGGAGCATCTTCAGGTCCTGCCTGGTCAAGGGGAGGATGAACACTCCAGTTCACTGAATCCATCCAGCCGTGATAGTGCCCCTCGAATTTCAAAATCTTAGGTCGGTTGGTGAATGCTCGCATGGTTCGAAATAGCAGTTGATCTATCTCTGTCCCCGAAGATGCAAATCGGACTGTAGCATCTTCCATAGGGATCATGTCTAAAACCATTTCCGCAACTTCTAATTCCCTCTCAAATTGTCCAGCAAATATGTAGCCTTTTTGCATGTCTTCATTGACCTGTTTGTTTATGAAATCAGGTGAATGACCGAATAGGTTTGGACCCATGCCCTGGATGTAATCGATATATTCGTTCCCATCGGCGTCCCACATACGTGAACCAGCTGCATGTGTAAAAAAAAGTGGAACATCTGCAGGCTCTAAAACCCTTATTTGGCTGGATACGCCACCCGCTACAAGATGTGTTGCTTTATCAAATAAATGCCTAGATCGGTCATGGTTCATCAGGGATGGCCCTTCGTTGAGTATGAATTAAGCGATGTCAGTCGGGTAGCTTGAATTGTAGCTTCCGAAGAATTCTAATTCCTTAGTTAACACATAGCAGGCGAGTCTTGATCACTTAGCTTTCTTGTATCTACCAGGGATGGTTGTTATTCAAGATAGCTGTTATTGGACGCTTTAGGAGGGTGAGCTACCAAGTGTCGAATTATTTGCTCTAATTCTTCGACATCATGAACGTCAGCATCAGGCCGTTCGTACCCAGAACGAGCTTGCTGATTTGCATGGCGGCCGGAGATTAGCCTTATAGCAATTATCCCAAGAGTTTTGGCTGGCACAATATCATTGTCAATCCGGTCTCCCACCATGATTGCTTCTTGGGGATTTACCCCTAGACCTTTACAGGACTCAAGTAGTAGACGCGGGTCAGGCTTTCGCAAACCTGTTGAACCAGATACTTCCTTATATTTGAAATACTTCAGAATGCCGAGATTTTCCATTATTTTAAGAGAACCTGCGGGCTGGTTTGCGGCCAGTCCTAAAAGAAAATTTTCATTCCAAAGGTTCTCTATAAGTTCCAGGATACCCTCCCTCAGCTCGAACCCCCCTCGAGCATCATTGCGATGATCCACTGTTTGCAACAATTCCGATTCCACTGCACTGGCCAGTTTCTGGGAGCCTTTAGAGATTCTCCAGATAATTGCTTGGTAAGGGTTTGGGGCAAATGTTTCTATCGCCCAACGGTTTGCATCAGCGTACTCATCAACGGAAATATCAACTCCATGCTTGTGGAATGATGACATGATCTGATCATCGATCATTTGATCCATGATCACACATGTATCTAGCGGGCCGCCGACGTCGAAAAGGATGGCTTTGATAGATGGGCTCATAAGTATCTCAACGTTAGATCAAGTACTTTTTAGCTACTTTTGCGATGTAGGTATAACTTGGATTTACGAACTGGGTTACGCGGGCTTCCAGACACTGGGATAAAAACATGTATGCTTCGCCTCTGCTCATTTCGTAACTTGCTTCCAGCCATAAGATCATTTCTGACAAGGCGATTCTGAAAGCATCTTCTGCGGGTTTTTCACACGCTGTTGTCATTATGTATTGATCATTTTCAATCCGAGGCCAGGTCATTTCGGTTGGCGTCTCACTCAGTTCTACTTTGATAGTAGCTGTGCCACCGGTTTCGATCCCACCACCGCCACATATTTCACCGTCTCCTTGTCTGGCGTGCATATCTCCGATGTGCAATAGTGCTCCTTCGTGGTGAATGGGAATACTGAGCTGAGCACCGGTTGTGACTTCTTGAATGTCAAAATTTCCTCCCCATTCCCCAGCCCAACCGTTATGTCGGGCTTCACGGCTGGGGGCAACCCCTACAACGCCGAGCATGGGCTCGACGGGAAATCGAAGTTTGTTATTCCATATGATTTCGTTGTTTTTAATACGGCATACTCTGAATTGTGGACCTATGTTTGAGACCCCCAGATAGCCGGGCATTGCACCGGTTGAACCGCTATATCGCGTCCAGCCGACAGGATGCACCGTTATGTCCTTAATATGGACAGTTAGTAGATCACCCGGCTTGGCGCCATCGACGTATATACAACCAGACGATGCATTCCCCTTATCTACTGGCTGGTTATCGGAGCGGTACTGGTTATATAGGGCACGAATATCTTCAGGCACTAGATTTGCATCTGGGCCGCGGTTCATTTGTGTTTCCACTTGGAACCA
>CAJWJL010000055.1:0-11776 GCA_913042135.1 uncultured Chloroflexota bacterium
AATCTAAGGAGATTTGAATCAAACAATCCTGATCTTTTCAACACAATACGAACGATCGTCTACATCGTCTATTACAAGGATCCCAAGGTTCACGCAAGGATCGGCTGGGACGGACGCGCACCACAACCGAAAGGTAATCAGATGGATCCTTGGGATGAATCGGTACTAGTAAACGCACGGAAAAGAGAACCATTTTGGCGTAAGGTTTAGTTAAATCAACACGATCAATCAAGCTACCTTTAGTGTTCTGAACAGGAGTGACTCTTGGAACCGGTAATCAGAAATCAAAGCGATCATGAAAACCCTATTCTCGGCCCAGGTGATGGCGTGTCATCCTATGTAATGCTCTACGTAAAGCACGCTATCGGCGAGTCCAGCCCAGACCATGTTCATCCATGGGAACATCAGGCATTCATCACCGAGGGTTCAGGAATTCTGGTTTGCGGCGGGAAGGAATACCCAATAAAGGCAGGAGATGCTGTACTGGTACCAGGCGGTATCAGACACCAATTCACGAATACAGGGGATGTACCGATGAACCGCGTGACCGTAAATCCAATTGAATCCGTTCAATAGAAACGACTGAAAGCCTTTATCAGACCCTTACATCCGTGAGCGTTATTTCACCATTTTCAACGGTGTAAACATGTGTTGCTATTTCTTCGACTATGGCAGGATCATGGCTCGCGCAGACAATCGTCCCATCGTAATCGCCTAAAGCACTAAGCAACTCCCTACGGGTAGCTGCGTCCAGGTGATTGGTAGGTTCATCTAGTAAGAGCACATTGGTAGGTTGAACAAGAAACTTAGCCAGGGCTACCCTGCTTTTTTCTCCACCAGAGAGCATCCTGACGGTCTTGAACACGTCATCATCCGAAAACAGAAAACGGCCGAGAATTCCGCGAAGAACACCATCTGGTTGATTCTGTGCCGATTCCCTAACAGATTCGAGAACTGTCGCATCCAAAGAAAGGGATTCATCCTGATGCTGGGCGTAATATCCCCTCTCGGCACGTTCAGCCCATTGAACCGAACCTTCAGACGGATCAACTTCACCTGCGAGGATTCGAAGTAGAGTACTCTTACCGCCTCCGTTGTGACCGATCAGCGCTATTTTCTGGCCTCGCTCAATCTCCAGTGACACATCAAGCAGTACAGGAGAGTCTTCCCAGTCATGAGATATACCTTCCGCCAGTAAGACTTTATGCTCAATTCTGCCCGAGGATTTAATCTGGAATCTGGTCGCTTTTGATTCACTCATCCGGGAAACACGGTCTATTTTCTCAAGTGATTTAATCCGACTCTGCACCTGTCGGGCTTTAGTAGCTTTAGATCTAAATCGATCGATGAATTGCTCCTGTCTTGCAATTTCTTTTTCCTGTCGACCAGCCTCAGCATCCAGTTGCTCCTGTCGAACCTTCTTACCCTCAACGTACTGCGTGAAGCTCCCAGGGTATGACATCACAGAGCCATGTTCGACATTTAGCACGCGGGTTACAACCTGTTCGAGAAACTCGCCGTCGTGCGTAACCATGAGAACTGCTCCAGGGTAATCGCCAAGTTCACGAGCAAGCCAGCGTTTCGATGTTTTATCCAGGTGGTTTGTCGGTTCGTCTAGAAGTAAATGTTCATCACGCTTCAACAATATCTTTGCCAATGAAATTCTCATTCTCCAGCCACCAGAAAAATCTCCGCACGGCTTTTTCAGATCGGCATGAGAAAAACCCAGACCACTGGTAACCCTCGCTATCGAAGCATCAATACCCTGGCCCCCAAGAACACGAAAGCGTTCATGTGCACGATTCAAGTCAGCAGCAAGGGATTCTGCATTAAGTTCCTCTAGAATCAAAGCATCTTCTATTTGATCGATAAGATTTTTCAGGCTGTATAACTCAGGAAGCGCGGTCCACATTTCATCATTGAGGGATCTATCAAGTTCGACATCAGCTTCCTGATGGAGATAGGCCAGTTGCCCGCCAGTAAGATTCACATGTCCATTACTGAGCGGTTCATCCCCTGCAATCATCTTTAACAGCGTTGTTTTTCCAGAACCATTAGGGCCAACCACGCCGATTTTTTCACCTGATGACACAGTGAAAGAAACCGTCGAGAACAAGTCGCGACCAGCAAACTGTTTGGTCAAATTTTCTACAACGATCATGAAACAGAAAACCGATTATCTAATAACTAGACTGTGCGCCTTTTGTAATAGAAGCTACCCAGGCCTCACTCAGGGAATCGACAGAAACCCCTTTTGCCTGTGCTGCAGCAATTACGATCGCCTCCTGTTCTGCGAGAGCTTTAGCTGCAGCAGGAAGGCGTTCAGCGGCCTCAAGAGGAACCTGTATCACGCCATGCAAGTCAGCTGCGATCAGATCGCTGGGTTGAACATATACCCCACCTACATCCACAGGAACGTTATAGGCAACTGCATGTACATATCCATGCGACACGAGTACTTCCTTGGCCCAGAAAGGAAACCCCATTTCTTCTGCTTCCTTGAGATCACGAACACCACCATCAGTCACGGCCCCGACGCAACCAAGGCCCAGGGCAATATTTCCTTGAATTTCACCCCAGTAAGAACCAATGGTTGCAGGGTAATCAAGATCATGTAAAACGACCATACGCGGTGTGGGTATCGCCTCTATAGCTTCATAGTAATCACGCCGTTCAAGGGCATTTGGAGATTTGTGTCGGGCTGAAATCACACCCGTAACAGCATAACCAATATGTGTTTCAGTCACCGTTGATATGGATCTGATCTCAGGCCTCATAAAACCTTCGGTACGCGGCCGAATTTCCAACAACTCAAGTGCATTTGCAATCGTCGGAGTGTCGATTTTCCTGAGTTGATCGAGCAGATCTTCGGTTAACGGGGCTGTAGTGGCACCCATGTTGGGTCTCCCATGCAAAATTCAAATGTTTAGAAATAAGGTTTTATCGTAAAACCCATAGTCATTCTAACCAGTTACCAAAAATTCTGATCACCTCTCAGGAAACAGAGGTCAAGGTAAATGCAATCGTGTGCCCAAATGAAGGCAATAACGGTTGCGAGGTTGCTATCTGAGTCAGTCAAATACCGCAATTTCATCGTGCGGCGTTTTGTGCTAATCCATTAATAGGACTAAAATCTCCTCGCCCCGACCAACCGCTACTCGTGGTGCCATCTGGTCAATAACTGGAATATTCACGGAGATTATTTAATGAACGGAACAGAGTTCATCGCCCAAATTCTCAAGCAAGAGGGCGTCAACGAAATGACTTGCTTCCCAAGCAACGCCCTTATTGAAGAAGCAGCAAAAACCGGCATCCGCCCTGTGATGTTCAGACACGAGCGCGGTGCAGTAATGGCGGCCGATGGCTACAGCAGAATGAGTGACGGTAAGAGATTTGGCGTAGTGGCAATGCAACACGCTGGTGGGGCTGAAAACTCAGTCGGAGGTCTATCGCAGGCTTTTGGGGACAACATACCGATATTGGTACTTCCAGGTGGATATCCACTTGAACGCAGGAACGTAAGACCAAACTTTCTTGCAAACGAAAACTGGAAAGGAGTCGTGAAATCCGCTGAGATAATTCATACACCTACTCAAATCAAGGATGTAATGCGTAGAGCTTTCCAGGCGCTCAGGAACGGCAATGGCGGACCCGTAGTCGTGGAAATGACGCTGGACGTCTGTGCTATGGAGGTCCCAGACCACGCTCTTGACTATAAATCTCCGGTAGCAACCAAGTCCGCTCCTTCTGAAACTGACGTTAAAGATGCCGTTAAATCATTACTTGAAGCAGACCGCCCGTTGATATGGGCGGGTGCTGGAGTGCTCACCGCAGGGGCCACCGCAGAACTCGCCGAATTCGCGGAACTTACTGATATTCCCGTTTTCACAACAATGGAAGGCAAATCTGCTTATGATGAACGGCTACCTCTGTCCTTAGGGGCTGGCAGTGGAGCCACCACTGGACAGGCTTATGAATGGATAAACGAAAGTGATGTTGTGATAGGGATCGGTACCAGCCTAACCATCAACAGCTATACGAGAACCCTGCCCTCAGATAAAAAGACAGTCATTCACAACACGATAAATACAGATGATGTCAACAAAGATACTCCATCGGATATAGGTCTGATCGGCGATGCCAAGATCACTCTGGAGTTGTTGATCGAAGAGGTTAAAGCCCAGATAGGTGAAAATGGTAGGGATACGGGAGTAGCAACGCACATAGCAGCAGTTCGGGAAAAATGGATGGCGGAATGGCTGCCTTTGCTAAATTCTGATGAAGCGCCTTTAAACCCGTATCGAGTTATAAACGAGATAAACAACAACCTCGATCACGATAACAGCGTAGTGACACATGACGCCGGCGGTCCACGAGACTGCATGGTTCCTTTCTACATCGCTACGACTCCCCACAGTTACATCGGTTGGGGAAAGACTACGCATCTTGGTTTCGGAATCCCATTAATGATCGGAGCAAAACTTGCTGACCCGAGCAAGTTTTGCCTCAACTTTATGGGTGATGGTGCCTGGGGCATGTCCGGTACAGATGTAGCAGCATCTGTGCAATCTAACCTACCAATCACAACTGTTTTACTTAACAACGGTGGAATGGCCACATACCCAGGAGGATTTCCAACTGCCCAGGAACAGTATGGAGTCTCACACATGGTTGGTAATTACGCGCAGATTGCTGAGGGTATGGGTGGGGTCGGTATAGAAGTGAATAAACCGGAAGAAATGGGTCCTGCATTAAACAAAGCCAAGAACTTGAACGACGATGGACGCACAGTTTTGATTGACGTGAAATCCAATTTCGAATCGCGTAAATCACGTTTCACTTAGGACACGATGTAGAACTCACCAGTCCGAGTTTCAAAATTTAATATCGCCAAGACAAAGTAGACGCCGTAACGCTAAGCCTACGTACTAGCTGCAGGAGCCGCCATCACTTCATCTGCATTTCCTGCAATGTCATCAAACGAGGTGTAATTTGTCTGCCAGAGCTGAGAATAGAGGCCACCGTTTGAGACCAGTTTGTCATGCGTACCGACCTCATTAATCTCACCATCTTGAATAACTATGATCTGGTCCGCATTACGTATGGTGGAAAGTCGGTGCGCAATAACAAGGGCTGTCCGTCCTTGCAATAACTTCTTCAACGCATCCTGGACAACACGTTCCGTGTAACTATCTATATTGGCCGTCGCCTCATCCAGAACAAGAATTTTGGGGTCAGATACCAGCGCACGTGCAAAACTCAATAATTGCCTTTGCCCAACCGACAGGTTAGATCCGCGTTGTTCAAGAATCGTGTCGTAACCATCTTCGAGTTCCATAACGAAGTCGTGAGCCCCGATGACCTTGCAGGCTTTCACTACCTCTTCACGCGTTGCATAAGAAGTGTTGTATCGCACATTTTCCAGAACAGACTGTGAGAACAAGAATGGTTCTTGTAACACCATTCCCATCACTTCACCAATCGAATCTTGGGTAACGTCCCTGATATCTTGCCCATCAATGGTGATGGATCCGTCTTGTACTTCGTAGAATCTATGTGCAAGTGCCGTGATAGAAGTTTTACCTGAACCTGTTGGACCAACAAGAGCAATTGTCTGACCTGGATCGGCGGTGAAAGTGATATTTCGAAGAATAGGTCTGTCTGGGTTGTACCCAAATGTCACATCATTGAATTCCACTCGCCCCTCAACTGCACCGATCGGCTTGGCCCCGGGCTTATCCTGTATTTCGAGTGGAATATCCAGCAGCTCAAATATCCTGTGCCCAGATGCGACAGCTCTTTGGAGCATTGCATAGTGCATTGTCAGAGAACGTATCGGTTCAAAAAACCGTTGAACATATAACAGGAAAGCAACCATAGTTCCTACTTCTATAGCGCCGCTCAAGACCCGGTTGCCTCCGACTATCAGGACAAGGCCAAGAGCAATACCTGTCATAATTTCGACGGTAGGCAACATCACGCCGCCGAGACGAGCTGCCCGCATAGCAGAACCAAAAAAAACCCGAACCTTTCCTTGCATGACATTATGATTTTCTCGGTGCCTGTTTAATGCTTGAATCACACGGATACCAGTTACGTTCTGGTCGAGGTAAACGCCGACTATAGAAGAATTACGTCGCATCCTAAGAAAGGCTCGTCTCGCAATGGGCTGCCACACCAGCCTAATGAAGAGCAACATCGGAAGAATCGCCAGGCTTACCACAGCAAGCTGCACATCGAGAACGAAGAGGATCACTATTATCCCTATGAGGGTCAGAAAATCACCGATTATTTCTATTGACGCCTCAAGCATTTCCTGTAGTGCGCCGACGTCACCAAACATCCTTGCCATGAGAGCGCCAATAGGTGTTTTGTCGGAAAATGACATCGCCAAGCGTTGTAGTTGAAGGAACATGTCAGCCCGGATGTCATAAAGAACTGTCAAAGCCACACGAGTGATAAGAATGTTCTGCAGCATATGAGTCAGCCAATAAAAACCTGCAACCACCGCCAGTGAAATAGCAATCGTTGCAAGAAGATTTGTATCCCCGTTATGGATCGCACCGTCGATAGCAAACTTAATCAAAAGTGGTATTGAAAGGTTTGCCAAGGTAAAACCAATCACTGCCAGAGTCGCAACAAACATCGCTTTCTTGTACGGACTTGCGTAAAAAAAGAATCTCTTAAAGACCGTGCTGTCTAACTGAGCAAAAATCTCTTCGTCGGACTCATGAAGGGTGGAATGTTCTTCTTCTACATTGGCTGGCCTATCACGCTTTTTAGCAGAAGATGTCGATCGGCTCTTAAAAAATCTAAACATCGTTATTCTTCCGCCACTCCCATATCACCTCGCTGAAGTTCCCACAGTTCGCTATAACGCCCACCATGTTCAACCAACTCATCATGTGTGCCCCGTTCTGAAACCTCGCCGTTATCCAGCACAATGATTTCTTCCGCATGTCTGAGTGAGCTAAGCCTGTGAGCAATAATCAGCGTCGTCTGGCCACGTGTTAATTCTTTGAGAGCCAACCGTATACGTGCGTCAGTTCCGGCATCGACCGAAGAGGTTGAGTCATCGAAAATCAATATCGGAGAATCGGTCAGAAGAGTTCTTGCTATGGCAACTCGCTGTCTCTGGCCTCCAGATAAGCCGACTCCACGCTCCCCCAGTTCGGCATCGTATCCTTCGGGGAGCGTTTCTATAAATTCGTGAATTTGAGCAATCGTTGCTGCTGCGATCACTTTTTCATCAGAAGCATTAACATCCCCGTACCTGATGTTGTCACGTATGGAACCATCGAAGAGAAATGGATCTTGTTCTACGGTTCCAACGGCATCTCTGATCGACTCAACTGTGACATCACGCAAGTCAATTCCATCAATAGTTATCCGGCCTTCTTCGGGATCGTAAAACCGCGGAGCGAGGTTCGCCACAGAACTCTTTCCGCTGCCTGGAGCCCCGACGATACCAATCGTGTGATCTTTACGAGCTTCAAAGCTTACGTTTTTAAGCGCCTTAACATCTCCGTATGAAAAGGAAACATTTTCAAACTTCAAGACTCCGTCAGTTACCTTGATAGGCTTAGCTCGGTCCTTGCTACGGATATCGGACGGAATGTCAATTACCTCGAACACTCTGCCTCCTGCGGAGGTTGCTCTAGCCGTTGCGTTTATGATTCCGAGTAGCATCCTGACGGGCATACGCAGCAGGGCAAGGTAGAAGAAGAACTGGGTCAACTCTCCGATCGAAATTTCCCCGGCTATCGCTTTCAACCCACCGAACCATATGACGATCGCCCAGGCGAATATAAATGTGAAAGATATCGCCCCACCGCGCCGAGCTTGGCTTCTCGCGGCATCCATCCTAAGTTCAAGCACTTCACGAGCTGTCACATCGAATTTTTGCTCTTCATACTTCTGAGCAGAAAAGGACCTGACCACCCTCACACCAGCCAGATTTTCCTGCATGGTCGTGGTGAGTTCACCCAGAGTATTCTGAATCTGCAGCCAAATACTACGGAGCTTAAGCCTTAGCCTAGCGCTGTTATATGTCATAAATGGCACGAAAATCAAACTAAGCAACGCCAGTTGCAAATCAATCAACACCATAAAGAAACCAGCACAAATCACCGTAAAAAGAACACGGAAAACTTGAACAAGCCCCTGCTGCACAAACATCCTTACGCCTTCTATGTCAGACAGTCCTCTGGACATAAGCTGGCCAGTGTGCACCCTGTCATGGAAGCTGAAACTAAGGACCTGCAACTTGTCGAAAAACAACATGCGAAGCCTGTTGGCCACTCTCTGACTCAGAGTTTCTCCGAGGAACATGTAGACAAACCCAGTAGAGCCTCGCAAGGCCGCGACAATCAGGACGATGGTCGCAGTCCTGAGTAACATCGACCTGATTTCAGCACTTTGATAGTTACCCTCATTGAAGAGTGTGAATGCCTCATCAACTCCCTGACCGAGAAACTTAGGTATTAGTACGGAGATAGCAGCAGTAATAGAGGCAAATGAACAGGCCGCCAGCAAATGCCACGGATAAGCACGGGCGAGGTCAAAGATTCTTCTAATGACCGTTGCGCCGGTAGGACCAGCTTCTGTAAGACGGGCACGAACGCTTCGGCGTTCTCGGTAGGATTTGGTTGTGTCAGGCTCGGTCGCAGAGGATTGCGTGGTAACTACCTCAAATTTTCCGTCGATCTAAACATTCAAAACGTCTGTTATTTCATTAACTAAGGTTGCCGCCTAAAAAGTAAACGAGCGCACGGCAGTATACGCCTCGCGCTCACAGTGTATTCACAATCAACTTTCATCTTGGGCAACTCTCGGGGAAATTTGCTTTTCATCCAATATCTTTTCACCTGATGCAGTCAACAGACAACGCTATGGCAAAGCAACATCTATTGGCGCATACTCGCATAGAAGAATAGATTCTCAACTCGTTTTCGATACAAACGAAATTTTGGAGCAGGTAATGAAATTTCTCGGGGTTGACCACATTGACATGATAGTTAAGGATCTTGCCAAGTCGATCGAGTACTACAGAAAATTTGGCATGCATGTTGAAGGAACCGTTGATGCCGGTGAAACAGTGTTCCTATGGAATGGGGATGACGATGATCCCGTTCGTATCGAATTACACAAACAAAAAGAGGGTGAAACTCTCGGGATCGATCATCTGTCCTTTCTGGTAGATGATCCGGTGCAGGCCCAAAAAGAAGTCGAATTCCTCGGAGGAGTCGAGTTTTTATTCGAGCCATTTGAAAACAAACAATCTGGACGAACCATTTCCAACAGTTATGACCCAGATGGCGTACAGATCCAGATGGCACGCCAAACCGGGACGGGTACATATAAAAACTGGGAATAAAACTCCGTGCCTGAAGAACTCACGACTCGTACATTTAGCGGTGCTGCAAAGGCGGTTATAACGCCCCCTGTAGGCTACCCGATGGGGAACTGGGGTTTACGACAAGGAAAAGCCAAGGGTGTCCACAGGGAACTACATGTACGTTCGGTCGTGCTGAAACACGAACAAACAGTAATAGCGGTAATCTCCCTGGAACTTGCCGGGCTTCCTTTACAAACAGTCCAGGACATCAAAACAAAAATATTAAGTCTTACCGGAATACGTCCTGACAGCATTCTCCTGAATTTCACTCACAATCACACCTCGCCCGACACGATTTTTTGCCTAACAGAAGCATGGACCATTTGGGCAGCCTGGCTCGCTGACCAGGTCGCCGGCTGTGTCTCGGCCGCGTTGCACAGATCCGTACCCGCCAATATCGGAACAGCTACTGGAACATTTACAGGATGGAGTGTTAATCGCCAGTATCCGGAAAGGCCCGTTGATAACGAAATTAGCGTGATGTGTATCGACGATGACAACGACCATCCTATAGCTCGCCTCATGAATTTTGCGTGTCATGGCGTAGCTGATGGCGGCCAGTACCTAGAGTGGTCAGCAGACTTCGCCGGAGAAGCCTCCACGGAAATCGAACAAGTCTTGGAAAATTCCGTCGCTCTATTTATACAGGGGGCTGCCGGTGACATTCATCCGTTCGACTGGTGGTTCGGTAACAAAGCATCAGAGCATCTACATTCACATGAAGACACCCAAGCGATGGGAAAAGCACTGGCAACAGCAGCTCTGAAATTGGCAAACACTGTAACAACCTCATCAAACGTACCTATCGGTTGCGTATCGGATCGGATCGAACTACCAAGGCACCAGGTCAGTTGGTCAGTATCGGAAGCACTTGAGCACCGTAAATTTCTAATCAGTTCGCTCGGAAATTATTCTGGCGAAACTTGGCTTCCTGGCACAACAACAGCGAATGCTGCCGAAAACCATCCGGAGTTATACGGATGCGGAAATAACGAGGTCAATCTGGCGAAAAACCAAAACCTGCCACCCGTCCCTGTGATCGTCCACGCTTTCCGTATCGGTGAAATCAGCGTTTCCGCTCACGCCGGTGAGCTATTCAATGAACTTGGTTTAAAGATTAAAAACGCATTCCCTGAGAACAGGCCCTGGATAGCCAGTTACTGTGATCATTACATTGGGTACATATCGACACGAAAGCCCTATGATGAAATCGCAAACATCCCGTTAACCGAAATAGTTAATATGGAAAAATACCGACGTTATTACGGAACCACCACGAGTCCTTACAACCGAGAGGCCGGCGATATCCTTGTGGATTCAGCTATCAAAGTGTTGAAAAAACTTTAGTCTCATAATCGAAAAACATATGAATGCACTGTTACTGGCCGAATTCGGCATCCCCTATTACAACGATCTTCGAGCGGAACACCCCCACATTAATCTGATCGAGGCTTTCTCTCATAACGAGATCATGAAAGAAATAGGTTCAGCGGAGATCGCATTCGGTTATCTGACGGCCGCGCAGTTCGCAAAGGCTAAGTGCCTCAAGTGGATCCAAACACTGGACGCAGGAATGGAAGGACTGTTCAACTCGGTCCCGGGAATAATTGAATCCGAGGTCGTAATAACCAACGCACGTGGTGCCGGAGCCCCAATGATTGGTGAGCACGCCATTGCTTTGATGCTTGCCCTTGCGAGGCAATTACCGCGTTTCTGGGATGACAAATCAGCACGGAGGTGGGATCAAGAAGGAGCATTAAACGTAGTCGAATATCTTGGAGATAAAACTTGCGGAATTATCGGTTTTGGTAAGTCAGGGAGAGAGATCGGATGGAGAGCTAGAGCTCTGGGCATGTATGTGCTTGCAGTCGACGAGCAACCTGTAGACGGGGATCCGGTAGTAGAAGAAGTCTGGGGTCTTTCTAGATTGGATGACCTGCTAAAACAGTCAGACTACGTTGTTATCACCGCCCCATATACTCCTCAAAACGAAAATCTGATCAGTAGTGCTCAACTTTCAATTATGAAACCCTCGGCGAGAATTGTCGTCACGTCACGCGGTCGTCTCGTGGAACAGAACGCATTAGCATCAGCATTACGTAAAGGCCTTATAGCGGGAGCTGCGCTTGATACCACTGCAGAAGAGCCATTACCGGCGGATAACGAATTATGGGGACTCCCTAACGTCATCATCACACCTCACATTGCAGGTAATTCAGAAAAGGAGCTTCTGGATAAACGTACGGTTAATATATTTGCTGAAAATTTACGACGATATTTATCCAAACAACCGCTCATCAACATCGTCGATAAGCAGTTGCGTTACTGAACATTTAAAATCGGTCGATTTTCAACAGATCAATGTTGTGTTCTGTCTCA
>CAJWJL010000056.1:0-11767 GCA_913042135.1 uncultured Chloroflexota bacterium
GGAAGGGGCAAAGGTCGTGATAGCAGATATTGATGATGATAAGGGTGCTGCGCTTGAGTCCGAACTCAACCAGTCTGGTGACGTTGCACTGTACCGAAAAGTCGATGTGACTTCTGAGAGCCAGTGGATTGCAATTTGCTCCGAGATCATGGATAAATGGGGGCGCCTTGACATTGTAGTTAACAATGCTGGTATGTCTGGGGTTAAAGGCAGGGCGACTGTTGAGGATACAGTTGTTGAGAACTGGGATACTGTGTTCGCAGTTAATTCCACCGCTGTAATGCTAGGTACTAAGACCGCCATTCCAGAGATGCGGAAGAATGGTGGTGGGTCAGTTGTAAATGTCTCATCAATTTTCGGTATCGTGGGATCTCCCGCTGGGGCTGCCTATCATGCATCTAAGGGAGCGGCCCGCACATTTAGTAAGGCGGCGGCGGTTCAGTATGCAAAAGATAACATCCGAGTGAACTCGGTTCATCCAGGGTTTACTGATACACCGATGACTCTTGATATTCATTCAAAGCAAGAAATTAGAGAAGCTCGTTTGAATATGACTCCTTTGGGTCGTCTTGGGTTGCCCATGGATATCGCTTACGGGATTCTTTACCTAGCGTCGGACGAATCATCGTGGGTTACTGGTATAGAGCTTGTAATTGATGGTGGAGAAATCGCGTGGTAGGAGCCTAGGAACATGAAGGTGAGATACGATTCGCTTCTCATTGGTTGGTCAGATACGAGATTTGGACACTAGGAATCCAGGTTCATCATTTGGATAGGCATGAACAGGTAACTATTCAAATTTAATCAGTGGCCTTCCAGCAAACTCTTCTTTTTCTACAGGAAATTTTCGATTATTTTGCTCTACACCCATTAGCTCGAATAATGTGGGTCCTATATCAAAAAGTCTTGCCTGGAATATTGGAATTACGGCGTTAAATTTGGTTCCGCCCGCCCGTATCACGGTTGTTAGCACGTCGTTTGCCGAATGTGCCGAAGTGTCATCTTCGATATTACCGTGATCCGAAGTGATTAACATGTGCAGCCCGAGTTTTTCGGATACAGCGGCGATTTCCACCAAAGCATCTGCGGCTGCACGATACGCAATTTTGGCCTCTTCGTATCTAGTGGGGAGTAAGTGGCCGACCATGTCTGGCGCTGCAATGTTGCAACAGATAAGGCGTGAGGCGCCGAGCTCAATAGCTTTCAACACGTGTGCCGTTATCTCTTTTGTTCGCATGGCCGGGTGCAAATAGAAGTCAGTGTCGGATTGCACCCCATCCTCCTGTCCATGGGATGCAGTGATGAGACGAATCTCTTTGGCGTTAAATATCGGTTCCTCTCGTCGTCCTCGAAAAAAATAACCCATGTGGGACGATTTAACGCTTTCAGCGACTAGGGTGTATTCATCTGATCCGACGGTATCTTTCCACAGCGCCAGGAAGTTATCCGGATGGGGTTTTGTAGGGAATGCCACTGATACTTTGTATTTTGTTTTGAAATCGGGATGGTATTCAGCAATTGTGCATATGTCCAGATTGAGATTGTGTTCGACCCATGATCCATCCCAAGGCCTGCCGCGTGCTTCCCCCTCGGATTTGAGAAGAGAACGTGCGCCAGCTAGAAAACCGATTTTAGAACGCTGGCGGTCTGACCTGAAATTAAGATTGATAAATGCGTCTCCGTTGGATAAAACCGGCTTTGTGCCATCACTTCGCGTCAGGGAGATTGACGGTATATCGTGGTCTGTTTTTCCATTAGTGTGTGATTCAGCAATTATTTTTCGGATTTCATTGAAGCTCGAGACAGTATGTGCAGCTTTGCCTGTGAGGAGATCGAAGTCTGTTTTAGCAGCAGATTCCCTGTAATCCCGATCCATTGCAGTCGCTCGTCCGATAACCCACGCTAACGATTCACGTGCATCGTATTCGTCCAACAGATTTTCAAGGCATCCCAGGAAATCTCCTGAGTCATGTTCCTTTTTTATCGAGCTGTGTATACCTGAATCTCGTCCATCCAAAATGGCCTGCATTTGGACTTGGCTTGTTGGTAACTTGTATCGTTCGAATACAAGCTTTAAAAATGCCTCCAGGTGATTCCAAGCACTATGTACCCGTCCATCATTACCTCCGACACCAGATAGCAGGAAGCAAAAGTTGATTTTTGCAGTCCGTTTTTTAGCATTTGAGATCACGCTATTTAGCGCAGAATTTTCAAAAAAAGATCCTGAATCTATGGATTTGGTTATCTCGAGTGGGAGTTGTGGAGCCAGACTATTATTGCCAATTTGTTGATGCCCCGTTTCAGAATTGCCTTGTATTGTGGGCTCAAGGTTTTCAAAACCTACCCACATTCCTGATGCACTGGTTGGGAAAGATAGGTTTTTGTTGCGGAGCTCGCTTAGGTTGCGAGCTCCTGATGCCCACGGTACGTATCTTTCTGAATCTGCTACAGATTCGACAAGGGTATCGATGCGTTCGGCCAAGTCTTTACTTAAGAACTGTTTAGCGCGTTGTATATCACTGATCCATTTACAAGCTTCAGAGGTCGACGTGTTGGGAGCTATACTTTCGACACTGACTGGATATAGGAGGGTGCTTCCCCAATTGGAATTGCGGTTGATCCTAAGTGCCGCACTTTCCAACTGTTGTCGATCATTGATATGAAGTTGTGCCCAGGCTTTATCGACGATTTTCCTTGCACGCGACCTATTGAAGCCAAGACCGTCTGTAACAGCTAGAACCACTTTATGTTTTCTTGGTGACAATTTTTGTGAGCTTTTTACGTACTTGATTATTTGTATCTAGTTGGTTGGAGTTGACCAGTCGATTTTGGATATCGATTTCATTGGGTCATCAAGCGATTGTTCAGAAAGCCAGCCAGCCGGGAGTTCTAGTGTGGAGCGCCACGATTTTGCTGGAATATATGCTTGGGCTTCTGACATGCACCTTATTTTCCATTCATCATCTTCCTCCTCGGGATATAAGGTTTGTCTTGGGCAGGGTGACATTTTGATCATATCGGCTACCTGACCGTAAGAATCGATGAATAGAATATCGATTGCGGTATATGTGTTGTACATCCAGAAACCACTTGAATTGTCGGAGTCATATGTGAATAGCATTCCGGTCTCTGATGGGATTGATTCTCGGCACATAAGACCTTGTTTTCTTTCAGAAGGCTTATCTGCTACCTCGACCTGTAAAGTAATATCTCGCTCACCGTTGGATTTTGAAATAAACAGGTCGGTTACTGCTAAAACGCCGTGTTGTAAATCTTCGCAATCTCTAGAAGTTAGGAACTTTGGGCGAGGGTATCTATCTTCGACTGATTGGCAAGCTGCTAAAACGGTGAGCGTAGATAACACTATGAATATAAATGTTGCCACCGCCATCTTATTCGGAGAAATAATCACAAATCGATGGTAGCTGACAGATCTGGCAAGTCCAGCGGTAACTCTTCAGATAATAACGCATCTGGTCCAAGATCTATTTTATCTGCATTTGGTATTCGAAGTTTTAGATTCCAGTGGTCCGCTGACGCTATGAATACGTGGGGATCGGAAATGGAAACTCTGATCCTAGGTTGGTACATCTTGGTAGCGACGGATTCGCCGTTCCTAGTCGGGTTACTAGGTGCCCTGCGGTTTTCAGGAACCATTACGGCACCCCTGATCGGTGTCATCGCCGATCGAACGAATAGAAAACAGATGTTGATTTTCCTTCGCATCGGTACAGGTTTATCGTCGATGGTATTGCTGATTCTTGCTGTTACCGGATTGATTCAACCGTGGCATGTATTTATTGTCGCCGGATTCAGTGGATTATTACGTCCTGCGGATAATGTATTGCGGCAATCTTTGATTGCGGACACGGTGCCCCGCCGCTTGTTGATGAACGCATCCGGTTTTGCTCGAACCACGCAAGACTCCGCACGAATTGTTGGGGCTCTCTTAGGAGCGACTTTGCTGTCGCGTTTAGGACTTGGGTGGGCCCTCACTGCTGTGAGTTTGTTTTACGCGTTTAGCGTTTTTTTTGGTCTAGGCATCAGATCAGTTCCTTCAACTTTGCAGATCAATAAACGTATGAATCCCCTGACAGACATGAAGCAGGGCGCCAAATACATAATGAATTCATCTGCGCTTCAGCCAATCATGTTCCTGGCTTTTTTAGTTAATGCCACGGCGTTTCCATTCACTAACGGTTTGTTACCGGTTGTGGCGAGGGATGTTTACGGTCATGATGAAAATGGGCTTGCCGTGATGGTCGCGACATTTGCAGCGGGAGCATTGGTGGGATCTTTGTTGATGGCTGCGGTCGTAAAGTTTTCTCATCCTGAACGCTTCATGATGCTTGCTATGGTCGTCTGGCACGTACTTTTAATTTTATTTGCACAGACTCAGTCAAATACGTGGGGTTTGCCCGCACTTGCGCTTATTGGTGCTTCGGTTAGTTTTTGCATGATTACGATGTCTGTCGTACTTTTGACTTTTGCCAAGTTTGAGATGAGGGGCCGAGTGATGGGCGTGAGGATGCTCGCTGTTTATGCTTTGCCAATGGGAATGGTGATCGGTGGTTGGTTAATCGAGCAGTATGGTGTAACAGTGACTATCACCGGGTACGCTGTGGTCGGCCTGCTTGCCATAGCGTTGTCGCTATTTAAGTGGCCTGAATTAATTACGGGATTTTCCATTGCCGAGCGGGAGTAGTGCAGATTACTCGTTTATTGCATATGTCCCCAGGCAGGTCGAAACCCCGATGGTGCATCACTACTTCGGCGCCGCATTTTTTCCAGGTTGTAATCGAGACCTAGTCCTGGTCCATCCGGAATTCTTATAAACCCGTCTTCTACCTCGTATGGTGTGTCCAGAATCGAGTCGTTATCTCGAATTCCGACTGTTTCTATGTTGTACTCCTGTGCATATGGAAAGTTATTACTTGGAGCCAATAGATGAGCATGGGCGGCAGTAGAGCCATATGGTTGAGTGTTGTGAATAGTCATCGTTGCTCCGTGTGCGCTCAACACTGCTTCAATGCGGAGGAATTCAGTGATACCCCCGACTTTCACTACGTCAGGCTGGACAATATCTGGTCGGCCTTCACGGATAAGCCTTAGATGTTCCCAGCGGGTAAATGAATTTTCTCCTGAAGCGACAGGCATATCCAGCGCATCCGCGACTGCAGCTAAGCCTTCGTAGTTTCTGGTATGAACGGGTTCTTCGAAATGGAAAACTTCAAGATCCTGTAGCTGCCGTCCAATTTCTATAGCATGGTGGACCGAGTAAGCGCTGTTTACGTCTACGAGGACGTCCATGTCATATCCGACTTCTGCTCGGATTGCTTTCACTGTTTCAACGGTTAAATCTCGCGGGTCGTCAATTCTTCCTGGGACAGCTGAATGCATTTTGTATGCTGTATATCCTTCATCACGAAAACGGGCCACACGATTGGCTTCCTCTTTTGGCATGAGATCACGTACAAGAGAACTGGCATAAACCTTGATCTTATCTCGACTTTTTCCTCCGATCAGGTTGTATATAGGTGTGCCAAGAGCTTTGCCTTTGAGGTCCCATAAAGCTAGATCAACTCCCGCCGCTGCGGTTAGGAGGGCTCCGTGGGGTCCGGCTACTCCGCCAGCTCTGAGCATGTTGTCCCAGATATGTTCTGAATTGAACGGAGATTTACCTATCACCAGTGGTGCGAAAATAGTTTCGATGGTGGTTTTCGAGACGTATGGAGCTCGACGAAAACACTCTCCAAAGCCAGTGATACCTTCATCGGTTTCAAGGATTACATATGGATATTCTTCGTCGAGAACTAAACATTCGATGCTAGTTATTTTCATCAGTAGTCATATCTTTTTTGGTTTCTTGATTGCGTCGTGAGCCATTTCCTACCATCTCTCGCAAATTTCGGGGTATAGCGAATATGGTTTTTTCTTCACCGGGGCCCACTCGGAATATATTCTTAGGAGCGATTGATTCGATCACTGCTTTCACTTGGGTTTCGGGTGTAGAGGCACCTGAGGTAATGCCGATTTTTTTTACCCCTTCGATCCAAGAAGGATCCAATTCCTCTGGGCCATTTATTAAATACGCCGGTACTCCTTTGTTTATGGCGACATCTTTTAAGCGATTGCAATTAGAGCTGTTCTGGGCTCCTATCACAAGAACTACTTCGGTCTGATCTGCAAGTTCGGTGGCTGCTGATTGGCGGTTAGTGGTCGCGTAACAGATGTCATTTCGAATAACTGCATCTGGGTGTTTTTGTCGTATTTTGTCAACCGCCACAGCAGTATCGTGGACAGAAAGCGTGGTCTGGGTTAGCACAGCTACTTCAGTTTCCTTGCCCCAGTTCGGTAGTTCCCATTCTTGTCTTTCGTCGACCAATTCCATTTGGGCTTGACCGGTGGTCCCGATCACTTCCTGGTGACCACCGTGACCTACGAGAACTATTTTCTTGCCTTCTCTCGTGTATTTTTTCGCTTCGTTATGAACCCTTGTAACTAGTGGGCAAGTGGCGTCCAAGACTGTGAGATTTCGATTGGCAGCTGTTTCATAATCTGAGGGTGGAGATCCATGTGCTGAGAAGACTACTACTGCCCCTTCAGGAACTTCAGAGACATGCTCGACTGTAATAGCACCTTTGGATTCCACATCTGCTACGACTTTGGGATTGTGAACGATCTGGTGTTTGACGTAGACGGGTTTCCCATATTGCTGGATAGCTAGATCAACAATGTCGACAGCTAGGTCGACTCCCGCACAAAAACCGCGTGGGCTGGCTATATAAACATCTACGTTCATTTAGGGGAATCCAATTTGTATCTTGATTTTTGGATGATATCCAATCCTTACTGATTGGAGGCTTATTGTTTTCTAAGTATATCGGTGAGTTTGTTAAATTCATCGATTCAAAAGTTCATTTGATATGTCAACACCTTGTGTCGGATCAGGTGTCATTTTGCTGTAAATCTTTCACTACTCTGGCAAGTAATACTGTTGCAATGACGAATGCGAGTGCTACGGCTACTAACATCGCCTTGTATCCGAGATTTTCTGAAAGGTTATTGAGTTCGTCTATTCCTATCCCTGCAAATCTCGCAGCGGCGGATCCAGCTAAAGTTGCAATGCTTGTGTAGCCGAGTTCTTTTCCTGCCGCTATTCGACTCACGAGGTCGTTAGCTACGGTCCAAGTTAGTGTTAAAAATAAGCCAGCGCTGAATCCTAAAATAGCACCGATACCAAGTACAGGTACGAGTGAATTTACAAATAGGAGAAGGGTGGATCCAGCCACTCCACTCAGTCCAGCGAGGAAAAATAGTGTTCCTTTTCCGAATCTGTCGGCCAATTTACCTGCTGGTAGAACAGTGAACACAGCCATCGCTATGACGATGATGACTAGTAAATCTGCTCCATCGGCGGGATTTGCCAGACCGACGACATCCTGGAGGAAAAAGAGGGCATAAATTTGCAAGGATGATAGTGCTGCGATGGAGAACGCCAGTGCTATTAAGAAAGTGATGTAATTTTTTGACAGGTTGACTCTTGGTTTGGGTTTATCGTTATCTACGGATGGATTTCGAAGTGTGAAATTTCGACTTAGGCTAGTGTTCTTGAACTTTGTACCTGGGCGTATAGCTAGGGTTGTCCACAAAGTACTTGCAATCAAAACCACAACCATAAATGTGATTGAATACCACATCCATTGCGGAGCAGTCCCCAATTGATAGTTCGCCATAAATTGCAGTACGATCACTGTGACAATCCCGGCTCCGAGTAGTCTCCACAGATTTAGAACGCCGGATGCCTCACCCCTTCGACGCGGCGGTACGTGATCGACGATTAAGGCATTGGCAGGCCCCTGTCCGACGTTTCCGAATATTTGTATCGCCATATATATGAGGAAAAGGGAGACAAAAGTTGTAGCGAATCCAAGAAGTACGGTAGATATGGCCAACCCAATTCCACCAAACAACAAATATGGCAAACGTTTTCCTAGCCTATTGCTATGGTCACTTATTGATCCGGATATCAACTGAATCATTGCTCCCATAGGTAAGCCGATTAATGACATCACACCGAGAGCGCCATTCTTGTCCAAGATCTGTCCAAAAACGTTGATCGTGCCAATTTCCAATACTTCAAGGATCTTGAAAGGTAGTATGACCGAACCAACAGCCGTCCAGAGTCCAGAAAGTCCAAAACTGTACAAACTCAAGTTAGTAAAACTGCGAGTTCCTAAACGAAAATCACTTATGGCGCGTTTGAATGGCGACCGATGTGACCAGATTTGAAAAGGTTTTCTTATATTTCTAAATTCTTGGTTACCCAAGGTGCCTCATAGCTGCTAGGGTGAGCCTGTCTTATATTTCATAATTATCGGTTGTGTGGGGAAATCGCGACGCTACCTCTGGAGGTTTTTCTTGTCTGATGAATTGAAGTTTTACTGTTGGTCCCGTTGAAGTACATGTCAGAAGGCCCGTCGGGCTCTTGACGATTTAAACGTTAAATATTTGTTGCGTGATTTTTTTAAAGATCAGTTATCTCATGCTGAGATTAAAGATATTAGCGAACTTTGTTCAGTAGACGAGATGTTCGCTTGGCGAAGTCCGAGTTCGAAGCCCTACAGAAATCTTCGCGGAGAAGCGTCGGATGAAGAGTTGATAGATTTGATGTCTAAAGAGCCACGTCTTATAAGAAGGCCAATTCTTTTAGATGGTTCCCAAATAATCTTCGGCTTCAAGAAGGATGCTTACGACGGTTTGTCTGAATAAGTCGTTTTGCTATTGAGGATAGAAGCGAAAATTTATTGTGGCCTAGATCCTGAAACTCGATATGACATTCATAGCTTTGAATGTGAATATATTCGCAATTAACCATAGTGATTCGGTTGTGAGATATGTTTGGTAATAGGACTAGTTAAATTGATTGTATGATCGAATTATCTAGTGCTTGTTTATCCTTTTCTGGTGCTAGAATTTCCTCATGTCAGATTATGCTCAGGCGACGAATAATTATGGTTTGATTAAAGATGTCAATCGTGAAGAAGGGTACGCTACCCTTACACTTAATCGCCCTGACCGTCTGAACTCACTCGGAAGCGAACTTCTTAAATCGCTTGTCGATTCCTTAAAGTCGGTAGCATCAGATGATTCAATTCGTGCAGTTATTATCACCGGAGCAGGCCGCGCTTTCTGCTCGGGAGCTGATACAGACGAGATGGCAGGTGGTAAAAGTGATGGACCGCATAAACTTGGACCTGAAGGAGCGGAGGGGCTGAGACGAGGTTTTCATCTTGCTCAAGAAGTAATATTGGGTATTCACGAGATGGAAAAACCAGTTATCGCAGCCATTAATGGTGATGCGGTAGGCGCTGGATTCGATCTAGCGTGTGCTTGCGATATTCGTATTGCTTCAGATAATGCCCGTTTCATGGCCGCTTATATCCATGTCGGTTTATTTCCCGGGTACGGGGGGACTTGGCTTTACCCTAGGCTTTTCGGTCATGCAAAGGCTGCCGAATTGATGTACACAGGACGTTTTATGGATGTGAATGAGGCTGGGAATCTAGGTTTTTTGAACGATGTCGTACTTGGCGAGGAACTAATAGGCAAAGCTCAAGACATGGCTCGAAGTATTGCCTGTGGTCCACCAATAGCGACTAGGCTGGCGAAGACCATGATGCGCCGTGGGTTGTCAATGGACCTCAAAACTTCCCTTGAAATGGCTGCCGTAGCGGAGTCAATAACGTTATCCTCTAATGACCATGTTGAAGGTATGGAAGCCTTAAGGCAAAAACGTCGGCCAAAGTTCAAGGGGATATGATGCTTGGTACTAATGGAAACCCTGTTATTTTTGCTGGAAACTCCCACCCCCAATTGGTGGAGGATATTTGTGCTTATCTGCATCAGAGCGTGGGTCAGGTAGAGGTTTTCAAGTTTAGTAACGACAACACCTTTGTACGGATATTGGAAAACGTTCGTCAAAAAGATGTTTTTATACTGCAGTCGACCATAGAACCGGTCAATGATCACATCATGGAACTGTTGATAATGATTGATGCTGCCAAGCGTGCTTCAGCTGGACGAATAACAGCTGTAGTTCCATTTTACAGTTATGCCCGAACGGATAAAAAAGATCAGCCTCGGGTTCCGATTACAGGTCGTCTAGTTGCAGATTTACTTGAAACAGCCGGTGCAGAGCGTGTAGTAATGGTAGATCTACATGCTGGTCAAGTTCAAGGATTTTTTCAGGTTCCCGTCGATGAGCTCACGGCTATGCCGAAACTTGTCGAATATTTTGTTGAAAGGAACTTAGATGATCCGGTGGTGGTTGCTACCGACATCGGGATTTCTAAGAAAGCTCGTGACTTTGCTGATTCGATTAATGCTCCTCTGGCGATAGTTGAGAAAAGAAGACTGGGTAACGACGATCGGGTTGAAAGCTTGAATGTCATCGGTGATGTTGATGGTCATCCGGTTATCCTGTTTGATGACGAGATTGGTACGGGGGGGACGATGATTGCCGCTGCTGATGCTATTACCAAACGAGGTAGTACTGATATCTATGCCGTGGCCACTCATGGAGTGTTGTCCGGAGATACTTCGTCTAGACTCGCTGAAGTGTCACATATCAAGGAAGTTGTAATAACCGATACAGTTCCTTTGTCTGCTGACAAAGTAAACTTTAAGATGAAAGTGTTATCTGTTGCTCCACTTCTTGGGGAAGCGATTAAACGGATTCATGAAGGTCGTTCTGTTGGAGAACTCTTTACCCAATAATTAGTGGATTTTCCTCTGGGCATAACCCGGCACTAAATACTGCGAGTCAGAAGCTGAATGTGTTAAATTTATTCAACAAACTTGTTGGTGATTCCAACGAAAAAGCTCTGAAAGCCATCTATCCACTCGTTGATGCAATTAACGAGTTGGAGCCTCAGTTTGAAAAACTTAGTGATGGCGATTTGAAGTCCCTCACAATCGCCTTGCGTTCTCGATATTCGGAAGGTGAGAGCTTAGATGATCTACTTCCTGAGGCATTTGCTGCGGTTAGAGAAGCATCAAAAAGAACCATTGGCATGCGTCATTTTGATGTGCAGTTGATTGGTGGGATTGTGTTGCATGAGGGAAAGATCGCTGAGATGCGTACTGGTGAAGGTAAAACCCTCGTTGCCACTTTGCCTACATATCTAAATGCTATTTCTGGTGAGGGTGCCCATGTCATTACGGTCAACGATTATTTGGCTAAACGTGATGCTGGGTGGATGGGTGCCGTTCACCACTTTTTGGGTCTTACTGTTGGGTGCCTTCAGAATAATTCTTCTTGGGTATTCAATCCTGATGCTCCACTTGATGCGCAAACAACTAATGATGATGATGCTGCGCCGCCAGTAAGACTGCCAGAGGATAACTTTCAACCCAGTACCAAACAGGAAGCGTATGCCTGTGATATCACATACGGTACAAACAATGAATTTGGGTTCGATTATCTACGGGATAACATGGTGGAAGAGGCCGAACGGCGAGTCCAACGTGGACGCAGTTATTCGATCGTTGATGAAGTCGATAATATTCTTATTGATGAGGCTAGGACACCACTGATAATCTCCGGTCCTGCACGTGAACAGAGTCATGAGTATCGCCGATTTGCCCAGTTAGCGAAGCGACTCAGTCCCGATGTTCACTTTGAGATTGAAGATAAACGTAAGACGATAGTCATTACTGAAGAGGGTATTGAGGCTATCGAGCGTGAGCTGAAGGTAGAAAACCT